>DATIKA010000140.1:0-4675 GCA_035478055.1 Candidatus Limnocylindrales bacterium
TGTTTCCCAATGAACCGGTTATTTACTTCGGTTTCCTTGAGAAGTTGTGCACCGCTCTTTTTAAGATGTCTCGCTCCTCTTTAACGTCTGCCAATTCTCGCTTGAGACGTAGGTTCTCTTCTTCCAAAGGTCTGAGTTTGCGCAAACCGTTGCCCGGGAAAGCTTTATTCCCCTGTTCGTCAAATTCTCTGCGCCATCTGGCTAAAACGCTTCTATTAATGCCTAGGTCATCTGCTATTTCGGTCACACCTTTGTCCGACTCGTACGTTAATGCTACAGCATCCCGCGCAAAAATCCTCACTGTGCTTCCTCCGCTTTCCCGACATCCGCCAAACACCTCTATTAAGAATATTATGGTCTCTAATCTCAGTGCCCAGCAGGCCGGGGGAAGGACATTGCCAGTCCATACACTTACTATTTGCAGATAGATACCGAGCAGTTTAGAGGAATCTTTAATTTTGGCTAGCGGGATGCCGTATCAAGGGTTAGGTTAAGATTTATGCTGACAATGGTGTTTTGCTTTTTCCCAGTTTCTAAAGACCCAAAAACAAAAAACGGAGGCTACTCCCCCGACACTTCCTACCGGATTATATACATTTCTTCCGTCATATTAAGCTGGCTCTAACATTCAAGTTCAGGCTTGAAATCTTTTTCAGTCAGCACCATCAATTTGCAGCTTTTGACTCTGTGTCGCCTACCACCTGATGGGCGATTTTACTATCATAATAATGCCCTGCGGCTCTGGTTACCAGGAAAGCCATGATAAAGCGAATGGGAAAAATTATAAATAAATTAGCTCCGACGGCGGTCATGAGCAGATTATCCTCGATAATGCTGTGGTTTATGGCCAGAAAGACTCCGCTAAGCATGATATCCCTTTTGTTTAAAGTACCGTGCCTCGTATATTCAATAATCACGGCTGCACCGTAAAGAACGCCTAGAAAAAGCCCAACAAGAAGGGGAAAGGCAGCTTGGGGGGACATGTTCAGGCTGCGTGGCAACCACCCTAAAAAGGATGCCCATTTCTCCAATAGTTGGAAATGGTTTGCATATTCGACAGCAACCATGATGGGGACTACTATGAGCGCAAGGTAAAAGATGGTTATCAGGCTTTTAAGGAGCGCTTCGCTTAGAATAGTATAATCCATCCTTCTATCCTCCTATCGCCAGATAAGCCAGGTTTAGTAAAAAGCCGAAGAAAAAAGCTCCTGCCAGACGGAGCAGGACTGAAGAGACAGGGCGAAGCCCAGTAAACTTAAGAATGGGAGATTCCATCAGGAGGGAGTGACAGGTAAGAATCATTAAGGCTATAATTGTAATTTCCCGGGCGGAGAAAGATAGTACAGCTATCGCCCCCAAAGATGCGTAAATATTCACGAAAAATCCCAGCAGGAGCGGAAGAGCCGCTTCACCTGGTAGGCCGAATATTTTCAGAGCAGGGCCAAAAAAAGCGGCCATAGTCACTAACCACCCCAGCTTGTCCAGTGTTACTAAAACAAATGTCACCGGAATAATAATTTTTGCCAGTAATAAGACAGTACGCAGGGCTTTAACAGTGCCTTTCCAGGCTGGAGTCAGGATAGTGCTATTGTTTGGCGGCGAGGTGTTCTCCATGTCCATTCCCCTCTCTTTAAATAATACTTTCCTTTTATTCTTTGCTGAAAGTTTATATCCTCTACAAGTTTAATTTATAATTCCTGCTGCAGGGATATATTGCGTACTAACGAATAGCATTTTTGATGGAGTGAAAGTCAAATCTGAAAGATACAATCGTACGGATAAAACAGGGAAATGATGGACAAAAGAGAAAGAGTTAGTGATTGGTAAAAGACTCATAATGGAGGCGTAATATGTCTGAAGTCCTTGTACACGTAATCCGGGGGGGCATGATGGAATCTATTCACCGGGGTGACTTGGCCGTTGTTGATACCAACGGCAACCTTGTTTTTTCCATTGGTGATCCTCATTTGAAAACATACTGGCGATCGGCCGCTAAGCCTTTTCAGGTGCTTCCTATGGTGGAAGCGGGAGGAATGGAAAGATTCGGTTTTACCGGTAAAGAATTGGCGTTAATGACATCCTCGCACGGCGGTGAGGAACAGCATGTGGCTGTAATCCAGGGTATTCTGGATAAGCTGAAACGGACAGCATTTGATTTGGAGTGCGGCATATCGCCCCCTATGTACCAGCGGGCGGCCAATGAAATTTTAAAAACAGGCGGTTCTTTCAGTACGCTGACAAATTCATGTTCCGGTAAGCATTGTTGTATGATGGCTTTGGCCGAGATACGGGAATTGGACATTGCCGGGTATTCGCAGGTGATCCACCCGGTACAGCATGAAACGCTTAGGACTGTCTCGGATGTGACCGGTCTGTCCCCCAAAGATATCCAACTGGGGATAGACGGGTGCGGAGTGCCTGTCTTTGGTTTGCCGCTGTATAATATGGCAATTGCTTACGCGCATCTTGGTAAGCCAGATTCTTTTCCTGAGGTAAGGAAAGAGGCCATGGGTACTGTGACAGCAGCAATGACAGCAAATCCGTATTTTGTAGCCGGGACAGGCCGGCTGGACACGGAACTGATTGAAGTGACAAGAGGCAGGATACTGGCTAAGCTGGGGGCAGAGGGTGTCTATTGTCTAAGTGTGATGGGCGAAGGGATTGGCATGGCGCTAAAAATTGAAGACGGCAATACCAGAGCTATTGACCCGGTGATTATTGAAGTTTTAAAGCGGATGAACCTGCTCAGTAACGAGGAGTTTGACAGCATACATGAACGGTGGGAAGTTAAAGTCAGGAATCATCGTAAAGAAACAGTCGGTATGATTAAAACGATATTCTGAGGAGTAAGGGGATTATATGGGTAAAAAAGTAGTTGAGACCCGGATACTGACATATGTGGCCGGATTGCTGCACTTTTATGGCGTGATGCAGTTTGATGACCTGTACCGGGCTGTGCACGATAAGATGCCTGAAATTCTGGATCGCGTTAAATTACGGAAATTATTGGAGAAGACGGTTCTAGACGATGATAGCCCCTATGTTTTTGACGGGGAAGACGACTTTTTCTTCGATATCGAAGTAGATGATGTAGAGTGGGTGCTGGATGAGCAGTCACATAGGAGCAATGTTCCATTCCGGCCGGTTTCAGCGGAAGAGGCCGAGTCTTTGCTGGCAGATCAGTATACTCTTTTGTGGAGTGAAGCAGAAACAAAGTTTTACGAATGGTTAATCGAAAGGGGCGGATTTGACCCGGTCATCGCCCTGGCTACAGCACTGGACTACGCAGGAAATATTAAAAACGGTTTGTCTCCCATGGAACTGATGAAAATGGTCTCCAAGGAAATCCTGCTTGAAAATGAAGAAGAACTGGGACAGGCCATATCACTCGTTATGGAATTTGCCAACCATATACCGCAATGGACACTAAAAGGTTGGCGCCCCACAGAAATTTTAGCAATGTCCGGCAACTAAAACTTTTGCAACCCGGTCGAGTAAGCATGGCGCATCTTCCCCCGGCAAAACAGGCACTGGATTAAGCGACTTTCCGTTGATTTTCGTATTCTTCCGGGCTGTTATACCCGATTGCTGAGTGAATCCGGATCCGGTTGTAAAACACTTCAATATATTCATAGATAATTCGTCGGGCCTGGCACGGGTTTCAAAGCGTCAATGAACACATGCTCGCCTTTCAGGGTATGAAAAAAACTTTCCATGACCGCATTATCCAAACAATCGCCTTTCCGGCTCATCGAACAAATCATTCCGTAGCGCTATCACAGGCGCTGATAGGCCTGGCTGGCATACTGGCAGCCGCGATTCGAAGAGCAGGAGCAGCGCCCGCCTTGGCCTGCGCCTTTCTACTGCCATATTCAGCGCTTTAATCACCAGGTCCCGGGTCAACCGTTCTTCCATCGCCCACCCGACTATCCTGTGTGAATACAGGTCCACGATAGGAGCGAAATCTAGCCACCCTGACCTATACTCGAATTGCTGGACACCCATGAGTCAGGTATAATAACCATACGGAGGAGATAAAAATGTCAAGCAGTTCAAACCGTTACAGTGATGAATTCAGGCAAGATGCACAGTCTCCTCCAGGCCCTCCCTTAAACTGGCCGCCGCGTCAGGGTAAGCCTCTTCCAATTTGGTGGCGAGGCTTTTTAGTGAACGGACGGCTTCATCGGCATCGTCTTGAGCCCAGGCCCGGTTAATAACCTGTTTCACCCATGGCCAGGCGCTTTCGGGGAGATAGTCCTTAATATTGCGTTTTTTATGGACCTGGCAACGTTGAATAAGCACGTTATCCCCGAATAGCGCCTGGAGGGCCTTCTTTAACGCTTTAGAACCGTCGATAACGGCCAATATCCCGTTATCCGCATTCAGCCCTCGTTCACAAAGGTCAACCAGCAGATCCTGACACACCCGGGCATTTTCAGTGGCGCCAATCTTAAACCCGCGCATATGTTTTTTGCCATCAACATCAACACCCATGGCTACGATAACATTGTGGGAGGCGAATTGTGCGCCGTCAACAAAAAGAACAACGATGTCAGGAATACAGCGGCTCATGAGTTTTTTAAATTCCGCCTCAGTCGCTTGAATAAACCGGCGGCTCACTGTGCTCTTCGTAGGGCCCTTGCTGCCCGGATTCTCAGAGCCGTAGTTGAAGTTG
>DATIKA010000141.1:0-3710 GCA_035478055.1 Candidatus Limnocylindrales bacterium
ACAACCTTACCTTTCATAATTTCCGCAAAAAGACGCAAATCATCGTAAGAACCGTTGGTGCAGCTGCCGATGATAACCTGATCCACCGGAACAGACCCGATCTCACGTATTGTATACACAGAGTCGGGGCTGTGCGGGCAAGCCGCCAGCGGCTCAAGAGCAGAGAGATCAAGCGCGATTTCCGCATCATAAACAGCACCCGGTGCCGCTTGTAACGGTTTCCAAGCCTCTTCCCTGCCCTGGCTAGCCAAAAAACTGCGTGTGACATTGTCACTGGGAAAAACTGAGGATGTAGCGCCGAGTTCAGCGCCCATATTGGTAATAGTCGCACGTTCCGGCACAGACAGATTGGCTACACCAGGGCCACCGTATTCAATGATCCGGCCTACCCCGCCCTTTACGGTCAAACGTTGCAGCAATGCAAGGACAATATCCTTCGCCCCCACCCAGGGGGGCAGTTTGCCGCTAAGATTAACTTTAAGTATTTCCGGAACAACCAGATAAAAAGGTCCTCCAGCCATGGCCACGGCAACATCAAGGCCGCCGGCACCGATTGCGAGCATACCTAAACCACCTGCAGTTGGCGTATGACTATCCGAACCAAGAAGAGTCTTCCCCGGCACTCCAAAACGCTCAAGATGAACCTGATGACAGATACCGTTACCCGGCCGCGAAAAATAAATGCCAAAACGGGCTGCTGCCGATTGCAGAAAACGGTGGTCGTCAGCGTTTTCAAAACCATTCTGTAGTGTATTATGATCAACATAGCTGACCGACAGTTCAGTCTGAACCCGCTCCACACCCAAGGCCTCGAGTTGCAAGTAGGCCATCGTACCGGTGGCATCCTGAGTCAGCGTCTGGTCGATGCGAATGCCTATTTCCGAGCCCTTTTCAAGTTCTCCGGATAAAAGATGTTCTTTAAGTATTTTGTAAGCAATATTGTCTGACATGGTAAAGAGTCCCTCCATAAATCATGTTTACTGGTTTTATTCAGATTGGTGCAGGTTAGTGGATACTGCTGTTTTTTAGATCACTCCAGGTGATGGTTCCCGTGCAGAAGTGAGCAGCGTCTACACTTTTGCATATGCTTTTTCTCTGATTAGGTACATAACAATCGGCAGTAACATCACCGCGGCACAAAGCAAGAACACCCAGGTAAAAGAAAGCCAGTTAAGCATCAGCCCCAAAACAACTGATCCGGCCACAATACCTAAATCGAACGCTATGGTAAATGTAGCCATGCCGATTCCTCTTTCCAAAACCGGCAGCCGATCCGCTGCCATTGCCACCACCGCTGAGTGGGCAGAACCGAAACCGATCCCCAGCAAAACAGCACTTATAAAAAACAGGGGCATAGTATCAGCCAGGGCAATAATAATCAGCGCGATTGCAGACAACCCCAAACCCGGTAAAAATATTACTGCCCGCCCCAGGCGGTCAGATAACTCACCAGCGAGCGGCCGGGTCAAAACAGAGGTCAGTGCAAAAACCGTAAAGAAGATACCTATTGACTGGATGTTACGTTCTTCCCCGAAAAGAGGCATAAATGTCAAAAGACCACCGATTGTAAACGTCATGGAAAATACGATCAGGGAAGGAAAAAGCACTTTACGTGAAAAAAGCGGAGCCTTATGGACCTTCTCCAGGCTTACGGCTGGTTCCCTGACCAGGGCAGCTAAAAACAGTGCCACCAGTGAAACGGCAAAAGCGAAAAAAAACAAGATTATATAATTGCTCTCGGTTGAAATCCGCATGTATTCACCAAAAATAGGTGCTGTAGCCAGAGATAAGGGTGGTGCAATTCCCATCAACCCAACCATCTGACCTCGTCTTAAAGGCGGCGCTAAATCAAGCACGAGCGTGTTAAAAGCCAGCAAAAAGGCACCCCAGCCGAAACCTTGCAATGCGCGGAATAAAAAAAGAAGGGGCAGCGAAGGCAACGTTAAAAGACTGAGTCCAGCTACCACATACACTGCCATACCGGCAATGAGCAGTCGCTTGCGCCCGTTCTGATTGATATTGCGACCCTGAAAAGGACGCAAAACCACCGAACAGACGACAAACACAGCCATCAGTAAGCCAATTGCCGTATTGTCTCCACCGATACCGAGCACATAAAAAGGCAATACCGGAATTTGAAAATCGAGGGCAAAAAAAAGAAAATAAGCAGCCCCGAAGAGTACCAGAAAATTAGGTGTAACAATTCTTTCATCGATCTTCGATTCGCTCATTTGTCGTCCAACAGGGATGCATATTCGTCTGCTCCAAGAAAGTGACCTAACAGTGTGGACCCATCTTCGACTAATACTCCCGTTTCGAAAGCACTGACCTCGTCATACTTTTGAGTAGACTTGTCTTTGATATCAGAACTACGATAAATAACAAAGGGCACCGGCTCGCGGGTATGAGTGCCCAGAGATAGCGGGGTGGCATGGTCCGTAAGCAGCATCATACTGTAATCAAAACCACTTGCGTCCATCTCTTCTTTAATTGTTTTAACCACCAGTTGATCGATCAGTTCAATCGCTTTCACTTTATTATCAGTTTCAAAGCGATGCGAGCATTCATCTGGTTCCTCGATATGAATATAAACAAAATCTTGTCCCCGTGCAAGTATATCGAGCGCAGCGCGAGCTTTTGCCGCATAAAGCGTATTGATATCTCCGGTGAGGTTTTCGACCTCGATCAATTCAAGCCCGGCTATAAGACCAATCCCTTTCATCAAATCAACATCTGCAATAATCGAACCGGCCAGACCATATTTTTCGAAAAAAAGTGGCAAGAGAGGTTTGCGACCGTTACCCCAGAGCCAAATTGAGTTGGCCGGTTTGAGTCCTTTTTTTACCCGCTCGAGGTTAACGGAGTGCTGTGACAAAAACCTATAACTTTGTTCCATCATCAGCTTTACCAGAAAGCTATCTTGCCCGGCCGGTAGGTAATCTTTAATTTTTCGGCCGCTGATGTCATGCGGTGGTGTAAGCTTCCAGTCATCCGAAGTGCCTTCCCAAACCATCAGGTGCCTGTAACGTAACCCGGTATAAAAACTGATCGCCGTACTTTTAAAATAACTGTTAACTGCCTCGATCAACTCTTTTGCTTCTTCGGTCGCAATGTCGCCGGATGAGTAATCAATTAAAATTTTTTCTTCATAAGGCTCATCAGCAGAAAGCGTGACCAGATTGCATCGAAAAGAAACATCCTCCGGATGGAGATCCACACCTATACTTGCCGCCTCGAAAGGTGAACGTCCTGAATAATACCGCAGCGGATCATAGCCCATAAGCGAAAGATTAGCAACATCACTTCCGGGCGGTAAACTTTCCGGTATAGTTTGCACTAAACCAAGCGTTCCTTTACCAGCCAACAGGTCGAAATTAGGCGTTACGGCATACTGGAGCGCCGTTTTGTTCCCAAACTGCTCCAGGGGGTAATCGGCCATCCCGTCCCCAACAATAACAATATATTTCAAAGGCAAACCACGCTCCCTCTCGCTAGCTGTTGCTGGCAAAGTCAATATTTTTTGTGCGGACATTGAACTGAAAATACTCTTTCAAGGTTCTTTTGTCAAGGGCGACAGCGACAATGGGGTGCAGTTTTAAATCTTGTCCCAATAAATGGTATTTATCATGCAACATTAAGAAGACGCTCCACATCACGCCACTGTCCACTGGCATTTTTCGCCCGCAAGGAAGCGATTGTCTGACCGGTTT
>DATIKA010000142.1:0-2332 GCA_035478055.1 Candidatus Limnocylindrales bacterium
TATCGATAGCGCTTACACCGTGATGAAAAGCACCCAGGGCGAGGCTTAGGTTATCTACCTCACCGGGATCAATGGTTGATATGCCCATAAGTTCGGCGTAGCGAACCCCCAACCGTGTGCCCAAAGCCTGAAAAGCGCGTACAGCAGGGATATTGTAAGAGATATATAGAGCTTCCCGCAATGGTACCATACCGCGGAATCGAAAATCAAAGTTTTCCGGGAACCAGTTGCCATCTGGTCCGATAAACGGGGAATCGTCCAGTGCTGAACTTGCGCCGGCCAAGACACCCTCTTCAAGAGCCGGTGCATAGGCGATGATCGGCTTAATCGCCGAACCGGTTTGACGCAGGCTGGTGAAACGCAGCAATTGATCGACTCCCTTGAGATATTCGCGCCCACCGCCCAGGGCCATGATCCGGCCTGTGGCTGGGTCGGCTATTACCATCGCCGCCTGAGGTTGGGGCACACCTTCGTCCGGATCTACTAAAGATAAAGATTGCAGCTCGGCCCGGGTTAAGTCGCGGTCAGAAGCAAGACCGGCGATCATTTCTCTGGCCCTGTCCATGTTTACATAGACCGTGCTTGGGTATAACTCATTACGGCTTAACACATCTTCAACGTGGGCCTGCAGCACCGGGTTCAAAGTAGTAAAGACTTGCAAACCTTCCTCGTAGATAAGCCGGTATGCTTCCTCGCGAGTGCCAACCTCTGGCATCGCTGTCAATATCCGGATCAGCTCGGTATGTACAAGATAGTCAATAAAATGGGGAAAGGGCCCCAATCCTCGAGGTTCGGCATAGAGCAGTTCTTCGCCTAAAGCACTTTCGTACTCGGCCTCGCTGATAAAGCCTACCCTTAACATGTTCGACAAGACTTTCTTCATCCGCTCTTCCGCGGCGGTTTCATTGTCATGCGGGTTGTAGTAGTTGGGTGAACGTATTGCTGCAGCCAGCATAGCACCCTCGGCAAGACTCAGATCACTTGCACTTTTGTCGAAGTAGGTTTGGGCTGCCGCCTCCACACCGTAAGCTCCGTTGCCGAAATAGATCCAGTTCAGGTACATTTCGAGGATTTCATCTTTGCTGTATCTGCGCTCTGTCTGCACCGCCAGCCAGATCTCCTGCACCTTGCGTTCGGTAGTAATCTCCGGAGATAAAAAGCTGTTTTTGACCAACTGTTGGGTAATAGTGCTCGCACCCTGGACGACCGTTCCGGCTTGAAAATTGGCTATTGCGGCGCGCACTATGCCAATAACATCAAACCCAAAATGGCGGTGGAAGCGTTCGTCTTCGATGGCGATAAAGGCTTCCTGCACATGCCGTGGAATCTCGTTCAGAGCTATTTCGGTTCGGTTTTGTTCGTAGTGCAGTAAGGTTACCAATTCGTCCCTGTAATCATAGACGAGTGACGTCTTCGGCGGAATTAACCTCGCCGGATCGAAGGGTGGGGCATTGTTGACGTATCCAAACACCATCGCTGCCGCAGCACCGCTGGCGATCAGGAACAGCAGCAGCAGTGCGAGAATAAGTATTTTTAATGTTGTTCTGGCTTTATTTGTTTGTTTTTTATTTTTTAATGGTTTTTTATTTTTCTTTTGATCGAAAGGTACTTTTTTTTCTGCCACCGGAATCTAATTCCCCTCTATATGTAATTCATCTTATCACTACCCATTGTAGCATAAATTTATAGCATAAATCAAACCTGTTACAACTACCTGCACGGGACATAACGCATATCAGAGCTTTTCGGACCGTACAGCCTCCAGGCCACAGAAGCGGGAAACCCTAAAATAAGTATAACTATTTAATAATTGATCATGTATAATATTAATGGGCAAGAATAAATTGGGCACAGAATATTTGCTGAAGAGACTACCTGATTTGAGGAGGAAGAAATGATGTTTGCTCAACCGCAAGGGGAAGTAGAGATCCACAAAAAAAGTGATCTCGAAGCTTTTTTTTATCCAGAATCAATCGCTGTTATAGGAGCAAGCCAAAATCCGCTTAAACCGAATGGCATTCCTCTGAATCTACTCTGCAAGTTCAGTTACAACGGAGATGTGTATCCGGTTAATCCGAAGTACGATCGTGTTGGCGGCTTGAAATGTTACCCTTCTGTTCTTGATATAGAGGCATCGGTTGATTTGGCAATTATTGGGGTTGCCGCTGCTCAGACTATGGACGTATTGAAGGAGTGTGCGCAAAAAAAAGTTAAAGCGGTAATAGTTTTCACGTCAGGTTTTGCGGAAATAGGTGCAGAAGGACGGGCGGAACAGGAAGAGATTAGTAAGTTGGCCGTAGATTCCGGCATGCGTATCCTGGGGCCAAACTGC
>DATIKA010000143.1:0-5099 GCA_035478055.1 Candidatus Limnocylindrales bacterium
ATTACAACCTTTAATTCAAAGTGGGGAGAATATTCGGTAACAATTCGCGGTATTAAGGCTTACAAATGCAATGAGTGTAATGAGCTGGTCTTTAGCTCTGAAGAGGCCAGAATGATTCAAAATATTACTGCCGGTTTTGCCGAATCTTCTGCACCGGAAAAACCTGATCTTCTTAATGTTCAAGAGGTAGCTGATATGCTGCGGGTTAGTAACCAAACCGTTTACAACATGCTTAAAGATGGTCGGCTTTCTGCCCACAAGGTCGGCAAAGAATGGCGCTTTTCAAAAAATGAAGTTTATGAAGAGATGAAAGGTAAAAACGTGGTTAGTGTGGCAGCCAGAGGCGAAGTGAGCGATAAGGATCGTCGGTTTGTTGAAAAGCTTATGTCCGCAGAAAGGTAACCGTGGCTTATGAACGCATACATGTGTTTGGCAAGTAGAAAATACATAGTTCGGCAGCTAGAAAATACAGAGGTAGGAAGGCTGCCATCATATGGGTACGGTAGGGGGTAGTTGTTTGGTTTCCCCCTTCCCTTCCCCCTAGGGGGAAGGGAAACATGCATTTTTGTTATGTTCTCTCTTCACCCCTTTCATCAAGACCATTTACATTCTTTAATCCAGATAAGGCTTGGCTCAGCCTGCGGCTGTAACCATCAAAGGCTAAGATATGTGCGTGGTGAACCAGGCGGTCAATCAAGGCTGCCGTCAACCTGTTATCGCCGAGAACACTATTCCACTCGCCAAATTTTAAGTTTGAAGTTATGATCAAACTCTGACACTCATAAGCCTGGGCCACAACATTAAACAGCAATTCGGCACCGCTGCGGTGCAGCGGCACAAACCCCAATTCATCGATAATTAAAAGGTCTGCTTTGCCAAGCGAATCCATCAACATTTTTAAGCGGCCCTGACGGTGACTTTCCAGCAAGGTGTTGGCCAGGTCGATACAGCGGAAGAAACGGACCGCTTTACCTCTGCTGCAGGCTCTTAAACCCAAGGCGGTGGCCAGGAAAGTTTTGCCTGTTCCGACGGCACCGACTGCTAATATGTTTTCAAAGCGATCGATAAACTGAAGCTCGGCCAGTTTTGTTTTGCTGCTTGATTCCGGCAGGGTAACCGGCGACCAGTCGAAATCCTCAAGCGATTTGGAGTTAGGGAAACCGGCTGCCTTGATCAGTTTATCGATTTTTTTTGCCTGCCTGATGGTTAGCTCTTCTTTAAAGAGATCTGTTAAATATTGCTCCGGCTCATTAAAGGGCACTTCGAGGTAGCAAAAAGGCACGCCGGCTAACTTTAAGGCCTTACACTGTTGCGGCAAGGTGTTCTGCACCTTTTTCACCACCTTTGGCCTGCGGCATCAACTGATCGTAATCTTCGACCTGAGGCAGGTAATGCCTCACACTTAACGGGCTGTGGTGATCATCAATGGCGGCAGGAGGCCGCTCCTGGCTGCTCAGCTGGTAGATCAGGTGCCAGATCAGAGCCTGGTCCTTGATCTGGGTCTCGGTGGCCTTAGAGAGGACTTGCGCAATGAAAGCGATAGCATAGCCTTCTTCCAGCAAAGCGTAAACAAATTTCAGTCTGTCCCTGTAACCTTCAGGGTCAGCTTCAAGATAGTTTAGCACTGCAGGGGGCAGGAAGCGGTAGAGACTTGAGTTCCTGGCACCTTTCGGTTTGCGGACGAAGATGGCGAAATGGCCTTTCCAGTCAATCGGCTTGGGCTTCAAGGTATAGGGCCGCGGAAATGTGGCCAAGCACTGCTGGTTATGATCAAGAAGCTCGACCTTGTTCCACCAAATTTTCGCTAAGATTGATTCTCCAACCCTGGCAGTGGGCAGGTCGTAACTTTCTGTATCTACCTTGACCTTACCGAATTTATTAACCCGGGTATTTTTAAATTCAACCGGCTCAAAAGGTTCCCGGGGCAAAGGTAGCAGGGTTTTCTGCTCTTCTGCCCACAGCGTAGCCATCTGGGTTCCTTTGGCGTAATGGGGCCGCTGTAAGTCTTCTATCGCTTGCTGGTGGAGTTCTAAGGTGAGCGCTTCAAAGTCTGACGCTTCCGGGTAGGGGAGATACCAATTGCGGCGGGTGTAGCCGACCTTGTTTTCTCCGCACCCCTTCTCGTTACCTCGTCCGGGGTTGCAAAACTCGGCTTCAAAACGGTAATGAAGCATGAAGCGTTGAAATTGTTCGCATAAGATTCTCTGGCCGTTTTTACCGATGCTGACTACGGCAGCCGATAGGTTATCAAAACGCATCTTACGCGGCACACCGCCGCTCATCTCAAAGATCTGGCGCAGGCCGTAGAGAAAGCAGAGGGCGTTCTCTCCGGGTAAGGGCACCGTGAAACCTGTATTGCTGAAAGGATAGGCTGTTGTCAAAGACCGGATTTCTTTAAATTCACCGTCCCAGATCACATGGGTCATCCCGAAATCAGCCTGGGCTTCACCTATGGGGTGCTCTAATTCAAGGTACTGTTCTTTCTGGCCAATTTTAAGTTCTTTTTTGCGTTCGGCAACATAGGCTCTGACTATTCTTTCTGAACCGGTGAAGCCGTGCTTTTTCTTAAGCAGCCTCCACATGGCTGTCGCCGGCCGGCGTTCTTTACGAGGCAACAACTGGTCTTCTAAAATCCATACATCTACGGTCTCGGCAAAGGGGTCCATAACCGGTCTTCTGCGTTTCTGTTTGGTCTTAACTGTGTTCCAATCATCTTTTTTCGCATACTTGGCGGCTGTTCGCCAGTCGATGCTGATTCTGGCACTGATTTGGTTGATGCTTAATTCTTCCTTCTCATAAAGATATTTGATATACTCTTGTTGGGGCATTGTTAGCACCTCTTGTTTTCCCTCCTTGTCTTTGCCGACTTAGAGGATATTATTCAAGCTGGTGATGGCAATGCCTTCTTGTTTGCCGGGTTATGTATTTTTAACTGCCGTTTTATGTATTTCTATTATGCCGAAAACAATAGCGTAACAAGAATTATATTAATTATTTGAAAGACTGTTGTTTGATGCTTAAAAATTTAGCTACTATTAGAATTATGATCGGAGCCCGTGACGGCAGATTATGAATTTAATATTATTGTGAATCAAAACAAAGCGCATTCAAAGGATCGAGTCAAGCGACTCGCGTTCCTTTTTTATTTAAAGCACTAGTTCGAAAATATCCGCATTGTTGGTTACACAAGCACGACCAGTGGTGTGCATAAACTTCTGCTTCGGCAGCTTAGCAAACATGCCCGATCTGCATTGAAGCGCAATGTGCTTGCCCGATCAAACGCAACTTGCGCAAATAAAACTAAGGAAGATTTTTACTTCTGTCCCAAACTTTTTGGGGCGGATCATGCGGATCGATCCTTAAAGACTAAAGGAGTGGTGCCTAGTGAACATTTGGGCCAGGGACCAGAGCAGGCGGCGACGCCGAACCGGTTACCTGACCGCGAAACCCCGGCAGTATAACCAGTAAGTTTAGTCCTTTTATTTTACCGTTTAGCGATTCGGTCAGGGTAGGAGGTGAAAAATAATTGACAACCTTATTTAAGTTTAGATATATCAAAATCAGCATCATCACTGCAGTTATTTTGCTGGCCGCAATCTTATTCCTGCCGGCCGCAGCGTTTGCTGCTGAGCCAGGATCGGAAGAAAGCGGCACTGTCACTGCGGACAGCGGCATAAGCGCGATCGGCAGTAATGACGGTGGTTCAGAAAGCGCTTCCGAAACCAGCGATTCAACACCGGGCGCTTTGGCAGAAGATACCTCCGTGTCCTCTTCTCCGGGCGCTTTGGCAGATCCGGCATCCGGACCCTCTTCGGAAGCTGCAGCCGCGGATTTCCCGGCTGAAACACCCTCTGGAACGGAGAATGCCGAGGCTGCAGGCATCGATGCAGGCAGTGGAGCTGTGCCTGATGCACCGGTTGAAACCCCGGCTGCAGAAGGCAATTCCTATACGGCGGAAATCGAAGTCATTGGTCCGGATCCGGATGGCGTGGCCTGGATCGATAAAGCTACTGATTTTAAGGTAACCTTTACCGAACTAAGCCCTGATCAACTCCTGGGGTCGGCCCAGCTGACAATACCAGGTGATTTTACCCTAGGGGCAGGGGCCCTGGGCGCTATCACCGCTTCAAATGGCAAGCTATGGACTGGCGGCCTAGTTGACCATGTCCTTTCGCTATGGGCCATGGATGCAGCAAGTTACCTCGGCCAGGGTGAATCGGTGTCGGCGATATTTACCGCCACGCCGACTGCTGCGCTGGACTACGTTTTTGAAACATTCGCGTGGACAGATGCTAAAATCGAGGGCGGTGTTGGTGTTGGCACAGGCAGCATAGTAAACCACATGGCTGTTGGATCAAGTAACCCTAAAATCGGGGGGGTTTATGAACCAGTTGCGAACGCCGATGCTCTTAACAACGTTCGCAATAACCTGGGCTTGAATTACCGGCAGACAGCCGACATCGACCTTGGTGTTTCTCCCTGGAACGTAGGTGGAGGCTGGGTACCAATCGGCACCTGGGATGATCCTTTCACCGGTAAGTTCGACGGTGCAGGTTATACGATCAGCAACTTAACCATCATTTGGCTATATGGTTGGGACCAGGGTCTTTTCGGGGCCCTTGCCGGGGCCGAGGTGGTTAATGTGACCCTGGAAGCTGTCGACATAATAGGCGGCGATTATACCGGTGCTTTGGCTGGATATGCGTTTGACAGTGAGATCAGCAATGTGCATGTGACCGGAGTTGTATCCGGTGACGATAATACCGGTGGCCTGGTCGGCGGCGCGTACAACGTTGAGATTACTGGCTCAAGTATGGACGGCACAGTAACCGGTAGCGGATATGTCGGCGGCCTGGTCGGTGAGGCGGTTGGCGGTACGATTACTGGCTCGTCTGTGACCGGCACAGTAACCGGTAGCGGATATGTCGGCGGCCTTGTCGGTCAAAGCTCTGACGGTGCCACGATCTACCATTCCTTCACGCTTGGTTTGGTAACCGGCAGCGCTAATACCGGCGGCCTGGTCGGCTTGCAGAGTGGAAGTGGCACGATCATCTCTGACAGCTACAGTCGGGCAGAAGTTAGGGGCGCCTCGTTTGTTG
>DATIKA010000144.1:0-6258 GCA_035478055.1 Candidatus Limnocylindrales bacterium
CTCGGTGCAGCTGTCTTGTTTTCAGTTGTTCGGCAAGTGATTGATGGGCTAAATCGTTTTTGGCAACCAGAAGCAGCCCGGAAGTATCTTTATCGAGTCGGTGTACAATTCCGGGACGTGTGACGCCCCCGATACCGGAAAGATCAGAACAGTGGTCAAGTAAAGCATTGACCAGAGTCCCGCTGCCATGACCCGGAGCGGGGTGAACGACCATACCGCGCGGTTTGTTGATCACCAAAAGATCGTTATCCTCATAAACGACTGCAAGAGGTATCGGTTCGGCATCCACAGCCGACGGTTCAGATGGTGGGATGGATACGCTGACCCGGTCATGCAGCTGAAGACGGTAGTTCTTGTCACAGCACAGTATCTGGTTGACACGAACGAGACCGGCTTCAATCAGTTTTTGCACCCGGTTACGTGACAAACCAGTGGCCCTGTTAACCAAAAAATGGTCAAGTCGACGGCCTACATCTTCAGCCTTTACTGCAACTTCTTCATTCACTTTTTGGTTGGCTTTTCAGAAATCTTCTTTGCAGGCTTCGCTGGCTTCTGAGAAGATTTCTTATCATTCTTGGTGGCAGGTTTCTTGGTCGTTTTGCTGGTTGGTTTCTTGTTAGTTTTCTCGGTTGATTTCTTGTTAGTTTTCTCAGTTGACTTCTTGTTAGTTTTCTCAGTTGATTTCTTGTTAGTTTTCGCGGAACCCTTTTTAGAATCTTTCTTCCTATCTTTTGCTGGTACCGCAAAATGAATAAATGCGAGCAAAGCCAGGGAACCCAGGATTAAACCTAAGCTAAACAGTTGTGCAGTAGTCAAATTTAGCCAGACGGTCTCTCCAAAACGAAAAAACTCTGTCGTAAAGCGCAACACCCCGTATAGAGCAAACAGCATTATGATTATAAAACCGACAAAAGGGCGCACAGGGCGCAGCAATTTAAGGGCTACAAATATCAATATCGCCCCCAAAGATGCATACAGCTGGACCGGATGGCGCAATGAACCGTCAGAAGCAATCGTGGGAAATGCCCAGGCAAAACCGCTCACTTTGCCATAACAGCAAGCGTTAAGCAGGCAGCCAACCCGGCCAAAAGCATAGCCAAGGGCCAAGTATGGCGCCATCAGATCAGCCATCTTCAGAAAATTAACCTTACGCCAGCTGGTCCAAAGATATAGAGAAATGACACCGCCGAAAAGCGCTCCGTGAAAGGACAACCCCGCAAACTGGGCAAATAAAATATCAAGCCACCGACCCTGGAAAAGCTCCCAATTAAGGGCTACAAAGAGGAGGCGGGATCCCAGCAAGCCTGATATCGAGGTAACCAGTATTGCTTCCAGGATAAGGTCCGGTGTGATTCCCTCTCTGGGGGCTTCCCGGTAAAGGGCTACTGCACCCACCAAGATGGCCAGCGCGATCATTACTCCGTAAGAGTAAATCGTGAGATTTCCGATTTGAAATAACTCCGGGTACAAAATATCAGCTCCTACTTTATTTATTGTGATGTTTTAATACTGTCGCGAAAGTTTACCTGGTATCTGGCTTCAGATATGTTTATTGGGACTGGTTTCATTTAAGACGGTGGGTAGTGACTCCCTGCTACCCTCGCACATATTACTTTCAAGACCACCTGTGCGCCAGATGGCAATCAAAATTATACCGACACCTACGACAATTGCCGTATCGGCCAGGTTAAACACCGGCGGGAAGAACCTGAAGGAGATAAAATCAACCACGTAGGTAGCTCTGACCCTATCGGTCAGGTTGCCCAGCGCCCCTCCCAACAGCAGAGCAAGACCAAAACGCAGCCATTTGTGGCTGGCGGGAATCGTACGGTAGAAATATACAATCAATACTGCTGCAATGATAGTAACGACGATAAAAAATGTGGTCTGGTAGGGAAACAACCCAAAGGCTGCACCGGGGTTAAGTGCGAAAGTAAAATATAAAAAATTATCGATTACAGCAATCGGTTGGCCGGTCCTTATAAAGGATATGGCAAGATACTTTGAAAGCTGATCAATAAATAACACCAAAGCAACCGTTATCAATAAGCGCACCTATGTTCCTCCGAATCTAGCCAATTTGCATCGTTAACCTGCAGCTACCACCATGTCAAAAGTTAACCTGGGATACTGCAGCGCTGATTTTCGCTGCAGTTATATCCGCCCCGGATGTCGCCTAAAACCACCACAACTATTGCAGTCAGACTGTGAAGCGGTGGTGTTAATTCTATCATACTGGCACGTGCAATAATAGTGCAGTGGTTTCCCGGGGGATCCGGGTTAAAGTTATTCCAACGCTTCCTTCTTTTTCGTTTCTTCTTCCAATAAAACACGGCGTAATATTTTACCGACAGCGCTCTTGGGTAGTTCACTGCGGAATTCCACTTCACGGGGAATTTTGTATTTTGCTAATTTCTGTTTGCAAAAATCAAGGATTTCATCGACAGTTGCACTTTCCCCTTCCCTGAGTACCACGTAAGCTTTAAGCACTTCACCGTAATAATCATCCTTTTGTCCAACAGTTACGGCTTCGGCAATTTTAGGACACTCGAAAAGAACTTCGTCGATTTCCCGAGGATAAACATTGTAACCGCCGGTAATTACCATGTCTTTTTTGCGGTCTACAATATAGAAGTAGCCGTCTTCATCCATTTTGGCTATGTCTCCGGTATATAGCCAGCCATCCCGCAGTGTTGCTGCGGTTTCTTCGGGGCGATTCCAGTAGCCTTTCATCACCTGTGGCCCTTTGATAATCAACTCACCCGCTTCCCCAATCGGGACCTCCGTAAGCCCTGTGTCAATATCCACTATCTTGCAATCGGTGTCGGGGTAAGGCATACCAATGCTGCCTGGCTTGCGCGTTCCCTTGAGCGGATTGCAATGGGTTACCGGCGATGCTTCGGACAGCCCATACCCTTCGAGTATTTTTGATCCGGTACGCTCCTCGTATCGAGCCATGGTGTCCACGGGCATTGGGGCTGCACCACTATTACAGATTTCCACAGCATCGATATTGTATTTGTCGGCATCCGGATGGTTGGCAATGGCAATATAAATCGTAGGCACCGCCGGCAGAAGAGCGGGGCGGTACTGTTTAATCAGTTCCAGGATGGCGTCAAGGTCAAAACGTGGCACAAGCACCTGCCCGGAAGGGAGGGATAACCCAACATTCATGACGCAAGTGAGGCCATAGGAGTGAAAAAACGGCAGAACAGCGAGGCCGTAATGCTGTGCTACTTTTTCTTTAAACTTCTCTTCAATCCAATCGGAAATCCATTCTTTAACCTGGATTACGTTGCAGGTAAGATTATAATGAGTTAACATCGCCGCTTTGGGAAAACCGGTAGTTCCTCCGGTATATTGAAATACTGCAAGGTCATCCTTTGCGTTGATCTCTGCCATTTCAGGAGCAGGAAAATCCTGCTGGAGCAGATCTTCAAACCACAGATTTTCTCCCTCCACCTCTGCCCAGATCAAGCGGGTTACGATCACGCTTTCCACCGGCACCTTATCACGTACATCATGGAACGCACCAAATACCGCATCAGCACCAACAAACACCCGCGCTTGCGAGTCGTTTAAAATAAATTCGATTTCGCTGGAAGTATAAAGAGGGTTAACTTGCACTACCACAGCACCCAACTTCATACAGGCATAAAAGGTATAGACGTATTGTGGACAATTGGGCATCATCAAAGCCACCCGGTCACCTTTTTTCACCCCAAGGCCAGCCAGAGCAGCGGCGATCCGGTCGATGTTTTCGTGCATCTCCCTGAAAGTAATTTCGTTACCAAAAAATACCAATGCAACCAGGTCGGGATAATCGTCGGTTGCCGCTTTAATATACTGATAGAGGGAAATCTCTGGATAATCCAACTTCCAGCGTACTGGATAATTTTTTAACCAAAGGCGTTCTGCCATCACATAGACCCTCCTGAAATAATTATTTTAACGACTACCACTCAATTTTTACCCCGTTGGCCTGCTTCTGTCCAGGCCAACCCGTTACGGACCAAGACTCTTGTCCGCCACTTGCAACTCTCACCCACACCCACTGGGTAAGTTCCTCTCGGAGATCTGTTTGCCTGCCGATGTATAAATAACTCTCCCTGAGGAGGGTGTTGGCTGCTTTAGCAAGACAAACCGCGGACAACATTGCTGCAACGCGGGCACAGCTCTTCGGCAGCGGCAGTAAAAATCCAGCAGCGCGGGCATTTAGAACCTTCCGACTTTACGACTGTAACGCTTAACGGAAGGCGCTGCCCGGTGATTTGCTCCGGAACAGCAGTTTTTGTGTGCCCTACCAGCTGAACGGCAGAGACAATAAAAAGCACTGGCAGTTGTTCTTCATAATTTTTTAATTGTTCAAAGTAAGGTGACTCTGCCCGGATTGTTACAGATGCCTCCAAAGAACCACCAATAACTTTGTCTTTACGAGCCTGTTCCAGAGCCTTTGTTACCTCTTCCCTGACTCCAAATAGGACATCCCAGCGGCGGCCCAATTCCTGATCGGCCCATATCGGGTTTTGCCCGGGCCAGTCAGCCAACTGTACGCTTGGATTCTGCCGACCGGGCCGCTGCTGCCAAAGTTCTTCGGCAGTAAAGGTAAGAATTGGCGCCATAAGCAGAATCAAATGTTCGAGAATGATCGATAAAGCTGTCTGGGCAGAGCGCCGGGCCGGATCGTCCGGTGCAGAACAGTAGAGCCGGTCCTTGATAATATCAAGATAGAGATTACTCATGTCGACCACGCAAAAGTTGTGCAAGGCGTGAAAGAACAGATGATATTCATATTTTTCGTAGGCTTTTGTTGCGCGATCAACCAACCCGTTCAAACGATAAAGAGCCCAGCGATCGAGTTCTTCCATTGCGCTGTAGGGAATAGCCTGCGCTATAGGATCAATGTCGAAGCAGTTTCCTAACAGGAATCGCGCGGTATTACGAATCTTGCGGTATACTTCGATCAACTGCTTCAGTATATCCGCTGAGAGATGAATATCGTTGGTAAAGTCCGCTGAAGACACCCACAGCCGTAAAATATCCGCACCATATTCTTCAATAATCTCTTCCGGCGCAATCACGTTACCCAGCGATTTAGACATTTTTTTGCCTTCGCCGTCAACTACCCAGCCGTGGCTGAGCACGCCTCTGTAAGGTGGCTCGCCGCGTGTCGCCACCGCGGTGAGGAGGGACGAGTGGAACCAACCCCGATACTGATCGCTGCCTTCCAGGTAGAGATCAGCCGGCCAGCGCAGTTCGGGACGTATATCGAGGACAGCCGCATGACTGGAACCGGAATCAAACCATACGTCCATCGTATCTTTTTCCTTACGAAACTCATCATTACCGCATTGCGGACAACTGTAACCGGGAGGCAAGATCTCTTTTGCTTCACGAGCATACCAGGCATCTGAACCTTCTTTGGTGAAGAGTGTGCGCACCGCTTCGATAGTTTCAGGGTTGATAACCGGCAGATGGCATCCGGTGCAATAAAAAATCGGTATCGGTACACCCCACACCCTCTGGCGGGAAATACACCAATCTTGCCTTTCGGCAATCATGTTATAAATTCGTTCTTCTCCCCAGGACGGTGTCCAGTGCACTTTCTTGATGGCTTCCAACGCTGCTTTGCGGAAACCTTCCACTGAAGCAAACCACTGCTCAGTGGCCCGGAAAAGGACCGGTTCTTTACAGCGCCAGCAGTTTGGATACTGATGCTCCAGTGGTACAGCTTTCAGCAGCACCTCTGCTTTTGTTAGCGCTTCGATCACAGCCTTGCCGCCAACATCGTAACGTAAGCCGGCGAACTGACCCGCTTCGGGAGTAAAAACACCACTGTTGTCAATAGGGCTTAAAACTGGTAATTCATGGGCCTGACCAATGGCAAAGTCTTCGTGCCCATGGCCGGGGGCAATATGCACGCAACCTGTACCCTGTTCCAAAGTAACATGATCACCCAATAAAATGATGGATTCCCGATCATAGAGCGGATGTTGGCAGCGCATGCCCACCAGCTCGCTTCCTTTAAAACGCTTCATTATCGCCCACGGCACAGAACCCATGGTCCGAGCCACATCTCCAAGTAGCCCTTCGGCCAAAAGATATTGATCCGATCCGGCATCAACCAACACATAATCAAGCTCCGGGTGCACGGCTATGGCCAGATTGGCCGGTATGGTCCAGGCAGTTGTTGTCCAGATCAGAAAGAAACGGTTTTCTGTGCCTCCCAGTAATCCCAAGTCATCAGATAGGGGAAAT
>DATIKA010000145.1:0-3402 GCA_035478055.1 Candidatus Limnocylindrales bacterium
TATCGATACCACTGCGGTATATGCACACTACGGTGGAACTGATTAGCTTAGATGACCTTACAGTCAGCGGAAAGTTGCTGAGCTATTTTGCGCGCAGCCTGGATCGCTCGTTTTTAGAGGAGTTGAGGAGTTGTTAACTGAACTTTCCAACCTGCGTGGTGTTTCAGGCGATGAAGGCGCCGTCCGCCAGGTGATAGCTGGATACTTGAAAGATAGCACGGCTAAAATGACTACCGATACCATGGGGAACTTGCTAGTGCGTAAAGGCGAAGTTGTTGGGAAGCCCCGCATAATGTTGTCAGCGCATATGGATGAAGTAGGATTAATGGTTATGGCTATTGAAAAAAGCGGTTATCTGAAGTTTAAGCCTGTTGGCGGCATTGATACACGCGTTCTGGTGGCGAAAAGATTACGCGTTGGCGCAAAGGGCCTGCTCGGTGTAATCGGGTCCAAAGCGATTCACCTGCAAAAAATGGGGGAACAAAAAAAACCCTATGACGAAGAAACACTATATATTGACTGCGGTTTTAAAAGCCGGGAAGAAGCGGAAAAACACGTCAAGACAGGCGACTATGTTACATTTGACTCCAGTTGTGTCGCGTTGGGAGATGGCTTTTACCGCGGCAAGGCTTTCGATGATCGAGTTGGCTGTGCTGTTTTGCTTGAACTCTTACTTGAGCAAAACAGCCTGGTGTTTGATGCAGCCTTTACTGTACAGGAAGAGATAGGAACAAGGGGCGCTTCCGTTGCTGCTTACACTTTGAAGCCGCAGGTTGCCCTTGTTGTTGAGGCTACTGCTGCCGGGGATACTCCGGATACTGCCAAGGAGGCCGTAAGCACAAACCTCGGGCAGGGTCCGGCTATCAGCATTATGGATCGCTCCATTCTGGTAGATCGGAAAGTGCGGCAGCAGTTAGTGGAAGCTGCAACCGCCGCCGCAGTTCCTTATCAGTTTCGTCGTTTTACAGGAGCGGCCACTGAAGCGGGTACTATAGCTTTATCCCGGGAAGGGGTTAAAACCGGAGTTGTAGCGGTGCCATGCCGCTATATTCATTCTCCGCACAATATATTGCAGGAAAGCGATCTCAAAGCTACAGTTTCCCTGATAAGGGCCTGGCTTGAAGCACAACAGTGAAAACATAGAAACATGTGAGGGTGGCGATAACGATGGAACAGCTCATAAGAAGCCTTACCGAGGCTTACGGTCCTTCAGGCGAAGAATCGGCAGTTCGTTCACTTATTGAAAGTATGATCAAAGATAAGGTAGACAGCACCTTCACCGACAACCTTGGGAACCTGTTTGCTTTGCGTAATGGGCCGGCTCCGAAACTGATGGTTTCAGCCCACATGGATGAAATCGGGATCATTGTTACTCATATTGATGAAAAAGGGTTTTTGCGACTGGCACCGATCGGGGGAGTTTCTCCCCATTTCCTGGTGGGACAGAGACTGATTTTCAGGGATGGATCTGTAGGAACTGTGTATCATGAAAAAATAACGGAATGGAAAGAACTTGATTGGAGTAAGCTCTACCTCGATCTGGGGTGTAAAGATAATGTATCGGCCGGTGAATTGGTAAATATAGGGGATATTGCGTGTCTGCACCAACCTTTTACAGCACTAAGAGGTGGTCGGTTCTTAGCCAAAGCGATGGACGATCGAATCGGTTGTGCTGTCGTAGTGGAAGCGATTAATCGGCTGCCGGCACATCTGCCGCAGGAAGTCTGTTTTGTTTTTACAATTCAGGAAGAACTTGGTTTAAGAGGCGCTAAAACCGCTGCGTACAGATTTGAACCTGATTACGGTCTGGCTGTTGATGTAACCATGGTGGGAGATACTCCAAAAGCACCAACTATGGAAGTGAGTCTGGGCCTGGGACCGGCGATTAAAGTTAAAGATAATTCGGTAATATGTCACCCGCAAGTACGTCGGTTTATGCAGAATATAGCGGAAGAAAACAAGATCCCATTTCAGCTTGAAGTGCTTGAACGTGGCGGCACCGATGCCGGAGCGATTCATGTCTCCCGTAAAGGAGTGCCGTCCGGCGTGCTCTCAATACCTTGTCGCTATGTGCATACTCCTTCCGAAATGGTTGATGCGTCAGATGTCGAAAATGCCGTCAATTTTCTGGTGAAGCTTGTAACGGCGCCATGGCCCACCCCAGCTGTGATCTAACGACTAGAACATAAATCCGGAAATTTAAGCCTAGGTAAAAAAAAACTCACTTAGCAAAGGGCTGGCCGAAAAGTGAATAATAATGATCGCAGCGACATAATCTACCTTAATGCACTGAACCGTGTAAAATCCCTCGGGCCGCTACGCATCGGAGCACTGTTAGAACACTTTGGTACGGCCGAAGAGGCTTGGAAAGCGCCTCTTGAAGAGTTTAAAGCAGTTATAAAAGTTAAAGATTATGCCGAAAGGTTGCAGCAGGAGCGCCACCTGATCAATCCGGAGCAAGAATGGGAACTTCTGCAAAAAAAGAAAGTAAAGTGTCTGACGCTGCAGGATCACGATTACCCACCGCTTTTAAAGCAGATTGTTCATCCACCACAGTTGTTATATTATCTTGGGCATTGGCTGAATAGCGATCGTCCTATGGTTGCTATTGTCGGAAGTCGTCGCTGTACTTTTTACGGCAAGGAAGTAGCGAACCGCTTAGCGATTGAACTGGCTGAAGCCGGGGTTGCCGTAGTCAGCGGTATGGCTTTGGGTGTCGATACCGCTGCTCACCGCGGCGCTCTGGAAAAAAAGGGCTATACCGCTGCTGTCCTCGGCTGCGGGGTCGATCAGTGTTACCCACCTGAAAATGCCGATTTACGGGAAGATATCATTGCATCAGGTGTTGTATTGAGCGAATTTTCGGTTGGTGTAACACCGCTGCCAGGGCATTTTCCACAGCGTAACCGTATTATCAGCGGATTATCATTGGGCACTGTGGTTGTCGAAGCGACAGCAAAAAGCGGCGCTCTGATTACTGCCCATTTTGCGCTTGAACAAAACAGGGAAGTATTTGCTGTCCCTGGTAATATCGGAAGCCCTTACAGTCGCGGTTGTCATCGGTTGATTAAAGAAGGGGCTCGTCTGATCGAATCGGCGGCTGATATTCTGGAAGAACTTGCTTTAGGCACGCAAATTCTGCAGCAGCTAACGATGGAATTAGTCGAAAATACGTTGTCTGACAATGAAAAAACACTCCTCGCCCGCATTCCGTACCAACCGATACATATGGATGACCTTATCCGCTTGCATATAAGCAGCGCTGCTGCGGTAAGTGCCGTCCTTTTATCATTGGAGTTAAAAAAGTATATCCGTCAGCTGCCGGGTAAATATTTTTGCCGGATTTGACTAGTAGTGATAGAATACCTTCTGTAAAGTTTTTCTAAATGCCGGGGAGTGTTA
>DATIKA010000146.1:0-19710 GCA_035478055.1 Candidatus Limnocylindrales bacterium
ATTAACTGTCGATTGGTTTCATCCAAACAGATGACTGGTCGCTCCGGAGAATAGGGGCGATGATATACTTCCAGGACATCCTCCATCTTCGCAACAAAATCACCCGATGCCTCAGGCATACACCATTGTTTTACCTGCCAGGGCTTAAGTTCATTTTTTTTAACGTGCGGTGGATGGTTACCGGTGAGATGCTCTCGACAATTCCCAATGCAACCATTTTGTCGGCCAGTAGGACCATTGTCCATCTAGAGTAACCTTCCGGAGGGTCGCTACACGCAAGGACCGTCAATTTCGCTTCCTGCTCACCGTTTAGTTTGCACCGGTAGTTCTTTCGGTTATTTCTGCCAAGAGCCCTTTCAAATCCTTCTTCTACAAAACGTTTTCGTACGTTAAATACGGTGTTGTATTGGCAATTGAAGGCATCTTAAATCTCAACGTCGGTCCAGTTTTCCCCACCCGGGGCCTGATCTGCCTTTAATAAAATGTTCGCATGTTTGGTCTTGTAGGCGGCACTTTTTCCCTTCTTGACTATGTTTAGCAACTCGGCTCGTTCTTCTCGGGTTAATTCTACAATCCATTTTTTGGTCGCCATGATGTTACCTCCTTTTATACAGACTTCTGATAACATCATAATCGCCAGTAAATTAATTGTCCAGCACTTTTTTCCCATGCCTATAATTTTAAAGGAAATGAGGTACTAGGTCTTCCAAACACCGACCTAAACGGCCGTCATTTAAGTGTTCTGGTTTGAGCCCGTAGAGTTCTTCAATGCCACAAAGCGCGGCCCAGTCCTCAGGTGTCGTGTAGCGGCCGGGGGTGGTGCAACCGATTGGCGATCAGTACTTCTGCGACCTGCCCGGTGGTCAGGATTTGACCGTTTTCTTTGCGCTCCGGAACAACATTGTCAATGATCGCCTTGATTGGCATTCTTTCCAGCAAAGGTCGGATCAGGTAGAGCGAACCGAGCAGCTTTTCAATCTTGAAGCTGAAGACTTTCTTCGGCTGCGGATTAAACCCGGCTTTGAAGGGATAGCTGTCAGTACTGCGGTACTTGTTACGCCCCATCGCTGTTCCACCGTTCGCTAAAGGTTTAAATTACTTCGACATCGGTGGGAGAAGTACCTTTTCAGAATATTACGTCTATTACTATTTTAGGCATATTCTTTCTAATGCCGGCGGTTTTACGAATACAAATCCGGAGATCTGCGAAATATGGGCTAAGTTATACCATCCTCATGGCCCTGATGATCTATATCGTTCTGCAAAGACGTGCCCGCAAAGCTCTGGAGAACGAAACGGAACCCTTGGCGATTACGGGAGGGAAAACCACCTTTTCGCCGACGGGAAACAAGATTCTTGAGTTGCTCCGCCCCGCTAAAATCCTTTGTGTTAAGGAGGGTCGTGTAGTTGTAAAGCGTATTCTGCCTGAAAATTATCATCGCCTGGCCAGAGTCCTAAACCTTATTGGGCTTAGCCTGGATGTGTACGTCAGGAGAAGAGGCCCATAAGGCACACCTCAGCATGGTAATTAGTGGCTATGCTTAATTGTTACATTTTTTTATTCAAGGGTGCGGAAAAAAAGTTGCTATACTTGCTCCTGGAGTAAAGCAAATTCCTGTCTTCAGTTTTTTTAATTAATCGCAAATAAACAGGGTGAATTGATATGTTTCAAGATATTTTAAAGCAAACATTTTTCCACAACCGCATTTTGGGTTATATCACTTTTTCTACTTTTCCCATCGATATCATTATTCTTCAAATATTCAAAAGAATCTTGCTAAATCACCTAACAGTATGGGCAGAATAACTGCTACTACATATAGATGATTTTTTGATCCATGGCCTGAGAGAGAAATTGCTTCCGCTACTTTATTTAGGTGCTTTTTATATGAGCATCCAGGGGTTAACTCTAAATCCCGCCATAGAGAGAGGTATCACTGTTTTTAGTGTAATTCTCTTGACTTTCTTTGGTGTCAGCTTTTTTCTGGCAACAATTTACAGTCATGAAAATTATTGGGCAGTGAAGGAAATGGATGTATCCAGGAATAATGCTTTCAAAGGGATGTTTACACTTTTAAAGTTGATTGTTTGGACCCTTCCTAATATTCTTCTCCTGAATAATCTCGGCATCAGGGCTACTGCGTTGGTTGTCGGGTTGAGCATTGGCGGTGATTTTATTTAGTATATGGATATTCCGCAGGAAATAAATTTTAAAATAAAAGAAGAGTTTGAAGACAGCGGAATTGAATTTGCTTACCCAATACAGACATTATATTTGGCTCTGTTCCAATTTGGTGTTTAAAATCGAGACATCTTTTCCTGCAATACGGGAAAAGACCGAAAGGATGTTCATTATGGATGCCGTCTTCGGTGGTGTCACTACCTGATGCCTGCTCAACTATCTTGCTTGGCATCTTTCCGCCGAGGAAGTGATCGTTTGAAGCCATGACAGTTACTGGCTCAAAAAGCTGCAGTCTCACCATTGCCCACACGCTGGCCTCATTGCGGTTTCGGGCGGGCAAGTAACGAATCGGTTATAATCAACACTAGGCTGGAACAGAGCCTAAAGATTATTCAGTAATCTTACCCGAGACTGCGTTCACGGCCCTGACCAGGTTCCGGGGATCAATCACGATCTGTAATCCCCATTCGCCTGCACTTATCATAATGGTGGAATAAAGAAATGCTTTCTCATCCAGATAAACGGGATAAATTTTTTTCATCCCGAGGGGAGAAACGCCACCCTTAATATACCCCGTCAACGTTTTTATCTCTTTGACCGGAACCATTTCTATTTTTTTGTTCCCACTGAGGGCAGCAAGAGACTTGAGGTGCAGTTCTGACCCGCCGGAAACACAGCAAACCAGGATGCCCTTCCTGTCACCCCTGGCTACCAGAGTTTTAAAAACTCTTTCCAGGGGGAATCCGGACTTTTCTGAAGCCACCTCGGCACTCATCTCAAGCCCGTCGTCTACATGGAAGCCCCTCAGTTCATAAGGTATTTTCAAACCATCCAAAAGCCTGGCGGCGTTAGTCTTTTTCAGGTTCAACACCTCCCGAACGGCATGATTTAGGGACACTTTAGGCATTATCAATAATTTTTAAAGTGTTTCTAAATTATATCGGTGAAGTAGAGCAAGGCTTCGACAACCCTTTCGTTGGTAATGGTTTCAAAATGGCGACGGTATAATTCGACCTGGGGGTGGTAGTAGTTTATTAGTTGCTCCAGGTGTTCCTGGTCTGCAATGCGGTCTGTTTTGTAATCCACGATGACCCAACCGTGTTGCTCGCGGAAGGCAAGGTCAATGATGCCAGTGGTGTACAGACTCTCTTCCCACAAACCAAAGGGAATCTCTAAGTATTTTTCCGGCGAAGAAGCAATGCGCGGCCAAAGATCGCCTGCCTTAAATTTTTCGATAATTTTTAGCACATCTTCCAAACGTCTTGCCTCAAGACCTTCCTGTTCAAGTATTTCCAGCAGTTTCATCTCCATAAACTGAACGCAGTGGCCACCTTTTCCGGAGATAAGCAGTTTAAATGCAGCGTGGATCACGGTACCCCACTGTGTACCAAACCCTGCTTCTTTGCGATCAGGCAGTTGCGCCGCCTGCGACTTTATGGCGGTAACACTCATATGTTCATAGGAAGGAACCGCCAATGCTGAGCTGCTGTCTTTGATTTGCTTCACTACCGTTTCCAGATCACAAGGGGTAACATTTGCTATCCCGCTCGCCTGGTAAGCATCCGCAGCAACCGGCTGAACGGCAAGTTCACCGTCCGGCAAATAGCAGTTCAGGGCAACCCAGGCACTGGCATCTTCTTTTTTGGGGTAGGTGCTGACAAGCAGGTAGTTTTTGGCCCGGGTAGCCGCGACATACAGCAAACGCATCTCTTCGGCCTGCCTGAAGCGGACTTCTTCTCCCTGGTAGCTGTTAATCCAGCCCAGCGACTGAGCTAACACTTCGCTGGCATGCAAACCTTCTTTACTGATTTCCAGATAACCTTGTGAACTGCCACCAACTCGATTGATGTGAATTTCCGGTTCACGGGATATGTTATGCCCGGGATTGGCCAGAAATACAACGGGCGCCTCCAATCCCTTGACTTTGTGCAGGTTCATGATGCGCACCGCCGGAGTGGTGCCTCCCGTGATGTCCAACTCGTCTTCGAACCCCTCTTCGATCATCCGGCCGATAAATTCAACCGCTTCCGGAAATAAAGTTTTGCCGTTTCGTTCACTGGCACGCAAGTGTTCAAGTAGCTGATAATAGTAGCCAACTTTGCTCTGGCCTAGTTCGCCGGCCAGAAGCAGTGGAATCAATCCCAGTTCGGAAGCGGTCATTGCATAGGCGCTGCTCGGTGGCAGTTTATTGGCAAGATCCCATAGCCGGGTCAACTTCTCCCAGATCGGTTGAAAAACTTCGACTACCTCCAGATTGGCACATTCGGGAACCGCGCTTAAAAAATTGAACCTTCCACCTGCCTGCTTGAAACGATAGAGCAAGTCATCGCTTACTCCGAAAAAAGTACCCCTGAGAGCCGCCACCAGACAAACAGGGTTGTGCGGATCGGCCAGGGCCTGCAGCACTAAAAGCAATTCACTTATGGCAACAGTCCCGGCAATGTCACTCTGGCCGGTGATCCGGTAGGGAATACCCAGTCTTTCCAGTTCCCGGGCATACTGGGACATGTTTTTTTTATAGCGCAGGATAATCATAAAATCTCCTGGTGTCGGCCTATCCGTTAAACCCTGTTCCTTTTCTTCACTGCTACGATTTAACACAATACTCCCTTGCAAAGCAGAGGCAATCCATGCTCCTATTTGCCTGGCATCTTGCTGGGCGATAACCGTTTTATTGTTACCCTTGACATCGTCCACCACCATCCTGGAAATGCCACTATCCGGAGCAGAATTTGTACCTTCCACCGCTTCATCCATAGTCACAAAATCGGCCTGGTAACGGTCTTTTTGGGCCGGCAAAAGGTCTGTGAAAACCTCGTTATTCCACCTTATCAGAGGGTTACGGGACCTAAAGTTGGTGGTCAAAAAGAGCACACGCCCGCCGTTTTTCTCGATCACCGCTTTTATCTGGTTATAGATCGCGATGTCTGCCCGCCGGAAACGGTATATCGACTGTTTGGGATCGCCGACAACAAAAAGCGAGCCTGGCCGGGGGTTAAGTGCCGTCCAGTTTGTCTCATTTAAATCTGTACCCGTCAGATAGAGCATAATCTCAGCCTGGATGGGGTCGGTATCCTGGAATTCGTCCACGAGAATGTGAGTAAACCTTTCCTGGAAATATTGCCGCACCTCTGGGTTGTTTCGCAGTAAGCTTGCGGTCAGCATGAGTAAGTCCTGGAAATTCAGACGGCCGGCTTGCCGCCGTAATTCCCTGTAGTGCTCTGCCGCCGGTAGCAAAAACTCCAAAATATAATAATGGCGGTACTCCCACCAAATATGAAGTACCGGGATAATATAACGATTACGCAGGTCATAATAGGCATTTTCTACCGCCACGCGGTCATCATCCGAAGACCAGCGGTTTTTGGTTATAGCAGGGCTGCGGTTCATCTTGCCGGCCAGACGCAGCAGAATTAAATCGCTGCTGCGATCGCCAGTCTGATAAAGATCATAAATTTTTTCCCAGCGCAAAGCCATCGCAGCAATAGTCTGAAGCCCGTCCCATCCTTTATCAGTTTTTACCGGAGGAAGGTGTCGGGTGGCAATGCTGCAAAATTGCTTTAACTGAACCTTTAGTGGCCCGAGCTCAGGAAAGTCCATTGCTTGCCGGGTAAAAGTTACATCCGGATAAGTGGCGATTGTTTCAAAGGCACCCCTCAAATCTTCCGGAGAAAGATCTGAAGCGGTCAACATGCCCAGCTTTTGTTGTCCTTCTTCAAGGTGTGCATGAAACAGGTAATCATCCCAGGCAGCATTACAAAGAATTTTCTCTTCCACTCCCTCAATTTCGCTGAATTCGGGATTGATACCGGCCTCAACCGGTCTTTCCCTCAAAATTCGGGAACAAAAAGAGTGGATGGTGCCAATGTAGGCACTGTCAAGATTGGCCAGAGCCGCAAATAGCCGATCTGCCACCTGCTGATCGGTCGCTTTGCCCAGGGCAGCCTCCAGTTTTAGCTGAAACCTTTCCTCCAGTTCCCCCGCTGCTTTGCGGGTAAAAGTTATCGCCGCGATGCTGCCCACTGCGCATCTGTCTTCAGCAATCAGGGCAACCATCCTATCCACCAGGCAGCTGGTCTTGCCGGTACCGGCTCCCGCTTCAACCATCAGTGTTTCATCCAGGCATGTGCGGATATCTTCCCTGGCCTGACGATCCTTCAAAATAATTTCGTGCTCTTTATTCAATGCCCTGCAGCTCCTTCCACGGTTCGAGCATTGTGTTCACCGGATTCTTCATTTTTTCGGCAAGCTGGCTCCTGGCTTGCGGTTCACGACAAACTGATTTATAATCACAAAATTTACACCGATCCACGGTAGTCACGCAAAAGGTGCCTGCTGAAACCAGGTTAAACATATGACAAAGCGCAGCGAAGAGCTTATTTCTTCCGGACTGGTCCCTGGCAAAACGCTGTCCTTCGCCTTTTGCCGTAGGAAACAGGTAGCCGGCTGAACGAACTTCAGGACTATCCGGGCTGTCAGTTTCTGTTTTTAGAATTTCCTCGGCCGCAATGGCATAAAGTGCATGCTGCAGGTGGGTTCCCTGACTTAAGTATTGACCTTCTTCAAATCCATAAGTGCTGCCAGTTTTATAGTCCCATACCCCATAGACTCCGTCACGGGCTGTTCGATCGATGCGATCAATAAAACCACGCAGTTTAAAAGACCGGCCATCGGCTACTTTTATTGTTACCGGGTGCTCCCTTCCGGCTGAAGCATTTTCCACAGCATCTGCTCCTACACCAAAGGGAACTTCCAGAAACATAGGGCTGTGCCCATCGCGTTGCAACTCCTTTTCCACCTTCAGAAATACATCCAATTCACGCAGCAGTTTATTTCTTTCATAATCAAAAACGACCTGACTCGGTGGTGGGATCATAATTTTACGTTTTTCGATCAATGCTCGAGCGAGGTCATGAAGCCTGTCTTTTTCCAGGACCGGGTTTGTACCGGCAGCAACTGTTTCCTGCAAGTAAGCCGCAAAAATTTCATGTAAAAGGTGGCCGCGCTCACCCGGGTTCAACCAGACTCCGGGCTCATATTCCAGATCGTTTGGTGGTTCAATACCAAGAATACTACTCAGAAAATAGCTGAACGGACAACCGGCCAACTTTTCCAGGCGGGTTACAGACATGACCATATTCTGGTTTTTGGTCGGGTCTGCCTGATCTGCATCAATGCTAACCATACCATCATATGGAGTAAATAAATTGTCGGTCCTCATCTTTTCAGCCAGCAAACCCATTTTAATTCCAGGGAAACACTCCTGCACACCATCAAGATCGACACGTATGTTCCATTCACGCAAAGCCAGGTAGAGCCACCATTGATCAATAGAGAAAACGCCTTCCGGATCGACCGGCTTATACGCGGCAGGGTTCCCCAGGTAGCGTTCAAGCGCCGTGTAGTCTGCGGCGGAGTCTTTGATCAACAATCGATATACCTGCAGCAAAAGTGACGCCGGCATAACCGGGCGAGCCTCTATCGGGTCGTAACATGAATAGCTTAAATAAAGACTACCCCGGCAGGAGGCGAGAAAACGGGCCATACGATACCGGTTACGGGCAGGCTCCGGTGCCCGAATAGCCAATTGATCGCTGATTGTATTTCTTTCCCGATCCAGCAAAATGGGATCTTGCAGGCCGTTGCCGGGAAAACTGCCACTGTTAAGCCCCACCACAAAAGTAGCGGAGCGGCTGCACCACTCGCCCTGGGCATAACCGGAAACATGAATATGACCAGGCTTGCAACCAGAAGATCCGACAGTACTATTTGCAAAGCGTTGTTCCAGTCTTTTTACGGCTGCCTGTAAACCAAGTCTGCCGAAATAGGATTCTTTGCTGTCATCCAGTTGGTTGGCAATTGATTCCCTTGCTGCAGCATCATCTTCACCGGCAATGCGGGCATACTTGAGGATTACGGCTTTGAGTCCAAGACACAGCTTGCCAAAATCAACGGAGTTGTTGTGATCGGGGTTGGGGATTGCCTCGAAAATTGCAAGTAGCAGGTTTTTTAGAATTTTTATTTTTTCTAACTGCACGGCAGAATTTTCTATTTTTTTAAAATCATCCGGGGTGTGTTCCATATAACGTTCAACCTTGGTTCGGGCATCGTTTTCCATTCTTTCCAGACCTGGGAGATAGCGTTCCCTGCCCCAGCCTATTCCAGCCTGACGCAATAGATATCCCATGGTAAGTGGTGTATCAATCTGAACCAGGTCGGCATACAAAAGCTGGTAGAGATCCTTTACCTTAAAGCTATTTTTCACCCAGTTCAACACGCCGAACAGCAGCTTTCCCGGCCGGGTAAAAGCTAGCGAAAAACCTTCTGCAAAAGTTACCGGAATGCCATACTCTTTTGACATGCTGTAAATTAAGGGGACATATACACCACCATCGGTGTGACAGATCCTGACCTGATCCAGTGCTATCTTTTCGTTCTTTAGTTTTCTCAGCAGGTATGCAATCTCGCTGCTCGGCCCGTAGGCATGGCTGATAGCAACGGACACTCCACCGGTGGAGGAAGGCTGCACCGGTCCGTATAGATAAGAAAGAAAAGAACCTGCCCCGGCATCTTGCTCTTTAAGACCCGGATCGGCTGGAAAATGAAAACCCTTTAACCTGGTGCCAGGTATATTCGTTTCCATTAACGGTTCTTCGGGGAGGATTATTCTTTTGTCGGTAGTATATAATTCAAGAAAATTATATTCGAGGAAAGATACTTCAAGCTGCTCCGGAATCAGGTAGAGAGCCTGTTCACTGACGATCGCTTTTGTTTGAAGTAACTCTATGGCCGTCTGGTAAAGTGTGGCAGTATCGGCCAGTCGGTCAACTTGCAGTTTTTGCTCATACCCTGCCAATAAAGCCTTTATTTCTTCCCCTTTGCCTTTATCTACGAACATTTTCGGATCGAGCATGGAAGCGCTTACACCTGCCGACCTCATTTCAACCAGGTAAGGCATCAATATACCGGCCAGCCCTTCAGCGCCTTCCACCTGCGCAAAGTAATGAAGACGGTTGTTGTTTGCCAACACAGACAGGACGTCATCAATCAGGCGAAGGATTTGCCCCTCAGTTAAAATGTTCATTCCCTGTTTCTTTAATATCTGATCAGCAGTGGCAAGAGCCAGCTCCCGCGGGGTTGCGAGTTGCATATTGATCCAGGGTATTCCCTCACGGGACAAGCTTTCCAGTAGCTGGTGCCCAGACTGCATGGTTTTTACAAGAAGGAACTTCTGCTCAATAGTGTGCTTCCGACATGCCCCGGCCAAGGCTCGCAACAGAGTATTCAAACGATCCCCCCCTCTCAGGTGCCATTTCGCTGCATCCGATTAAGTTATACACAAATACAATTGCAATCAAGAGTTTCTTCGTAGTCAGTCGAAACCCTTCTTGTGGATGTTTATTAAAATAACTCTGCCGAAATCGCATAATAGAGCACCAGGGGTTATGCTGTGATTTGCTTTTATACAGAGGAAGAGTGTTGGAAAATCAATTTTGAGGGAAACGCATTGCATAGGGCTGTCGACTTCGGACCATTTCCGGAAATGTCTTTTTATGAACGGTTGGAGAAGGTTGCTCGATGATTGACTCGATTCTGTTAAAACAAAGGCTGAGCGTGATTGCGTAATACCGCCAAGATACTGAGCTTCTATAGAAAGCTACCAAAAGCAAAGTTCCCGGAGAAAAGGAACAGCACTGCCCCTGTTGTAGCAATAGCCCTACATTTGAGGATCATTGTCCATCAGGACTACTACCCGACTACTACCCAGAATGCCTGTCTGAAACAGTTGGCACTGAAACAGAAAGTGCTTCAATGCATCCTGCGTTTCTTTAGCGATTTCGTGAAAATCAACCGCAGCGCCAAGTTTGCTGTTCCCGGGCAAGCTGTAAGTCCTGATCACCTTTCCCCAAAAAGTAAGCGATGGCTCTTGCGTGATCGTTATGGTAAGATTAATAAAGGTACCAACGGTAACACGTGGATCGATTTCCGTTTCTATTTTGCAACCCTCAGAGAAAGATCGGTCACCCTGCCTGAAAAAGCAATTCGACCAGCAGTGTAAACAAGGGGAAGATCCACTTTGAAGCGGAAAAACCGCCGAAACGAAATTTTATTGATCTCTTTCGGTTTGCTGCAGACCAGTAGGGGTATTTTACCCGGACGGTTTTCGATAACAAAAACACTTACCACATAGACTTGTTTGGATCGAACCTCTAGCCGTCGCAAGGTCAATTCCTGGCCCTCGAGAATCAAAACAGGAACTTTGTCGACTAATGGCGTCTGCAGTAACAGGTAGTCGCTTTCCAGATCTTCTACCCTGGATAGGTATTTTTCTAACACACCCACCTGGTTAACGAACTCTACAACCACTTCACTGCTCGGTGGGAATATATTCCTCAACAAAACACTTGCGTCCATTCCCAACCTCCTTGCTGCATAGCGTCAAGCCGGTTGCAAATCAAATTGCCACCAGAGTTCGGCATACGCAAAAACAGCTACTAGATCACCGTAGCTGTATACGGGTTAACCGCTCTCAGTCAGATCTTTATCATTCTTCAGTACATTGCGAAAATCCTGCTTGCCGGATAAAGTAATCTGAAAGTTAAGTCTGCGTAATTGTGTTTGGTAGTGAACCATTTCTCAACTCCTTCGACTTGAGAGGAGGTTCGAAATGGCCCAAAACCAGATTGCCTTTTCAATATTATGCAGTTTTTTTCAATTAGTATTTTTTTACCACCGGTTTACCAAGTTCTTCTAAAACACGAAGCGGAAATTTATTTTCAACTATACTCTGATAATCATGCCCTGCGTCACCCGGCCAAACTCCGTAAAATACAAAAGGCATCTTGCCGCAATTAAGCGTGCGGTGGGACCAATAAGGCGGAATATACGCCGAAACACCTGGTTTCATGAAAATACTTTTGACATCGCCTTGCCGGGTAGCCATTAACAGGTAACCTTCCCCTTGTAAGCAAGTATATATTTCAGCCCGGTTTTCTGTCGTGTGGAAGTGCCCCTTGGTAAAGTAATATTCGTTTCCGATCTTCCCCGGATAAATCAAAGTAGTGCATGATAGAAGATGCCCTTCTTCCTTTGGAACCGGGATTTCGTAAACATCGTAAAGCGGCGAGTTGTCTTTTTCCAGCGCTCGGGTATAGGCCTCTTCATCAGAAAACAAACCTTTCAAATCGCTTAAACGACGCGTTAATAACCGCGCCGGGGGTGATACATGTCCATTTTCCAAATTAATGTCAACGGCAAAAGGTTCCATAAACATGACTTTTACCTCCACTCGGTGTCCATAAGCTCGCTTGCCCGGCTTAAACTAATCGCCAGGCTTTCTTACTTCTTAATACAGTATTACAGGGGCCGGCGTACCTCTTTAATTTTGTCCGCAAATTGCTTCGCGGTCTCCGTTACCAGCCGGTAATCCCCGCTGGCCGCCCCTTTGGTCAGTTCTCCGCCAACCCCAACGGCAATACAACCGTTATTAATCCACTCCTGAACGTTTTCGAGACTTACTCCACCGGTGGGAATAAACTCGGCCTGGGGCAGAGGCCCCTTGAAAGTCTTGATAATAGATGGACCGAAGACATTACCCGGAAAAAGTTTGATGATGTCGGCTCCCGCCTCCAGCGCGGTTACTATTTCCGTAACGGTCATACAACCCGGGATGCATATCTTTTGATAACGGTTGCACAGTTTAACCACTTCGAGATTAAATGATGGGCTGACAATAAAGTCTGCCCCTACCAACACAGCCGCCCGGGCTGTTTCGGGATCGAGCACTGTTCCTGCACCCAGGAGAATTTCTCCCTTGGAATATGTCTTGGACAGCGCTTTTAATACCTCCAAAGCACCGGGAACAGTCAAGGTGATTTCGATAATATCGACCCCACCTATTCTGACAGCTTCAGCCAGTTCCAGCGCCTGATCAGGAGAATCTGCTCTAACGACTGCGACAATACCTGTATTCCACATCCGTCTGAACTGCTCAACTTTATTTTTCATTTGCCCGGCCGCCTTCCCAACAATTTGATAGTTCACCAGTCAAGAATGACTCTTGTTTGCTATGATTAGCTTTTCTTTGCTTCCAGTTCCAGAGGAAGCTCACTAAGCCCCCGAAAGACATGTCTGTACTGCTCCAAAATCCGGCCGTACATTTCCACGTAGGGACGGTAGAAGTGGTGATATTCACTACGCGGTTCGATGCGTTCGCTGGTTTGGGTTGAACTTTTAGCCGTTTTTCGCAAATTGCCGATGACTCCCACTGCGGCTCCGGCAATCATGGCACAGCCCCAGGTGCCCAACTCACTTCGGTTAATCCGACAATAAGGAATGTTCAGGACATCACTTTTGATCTGGTTCCACAGGTTGCTGGAAGCACCACCGCCGATAACTCTCACTTCCCGAAAATTTAATTCCGGATGCAGATTTTGCTCGATTTGCATGTAATAGGCGTATTCGTAAGCAATCCCTTCCAGGATAGCCCTGAACAAGTAATCCCGGTTATGCGCCCAGGTAAAACCAACCCAGAGACCTCGTAGTGAAGGATCCGGGGGAAGCACTCTCCCCTGCAGGTGCGGGATAAACAAAGCTCCTCCTGAGCCGGGCGGGATCTTTGCCGCCATCTGATCAAACATTTTATAAACATCTGCCCCAGTCGAAGCAGCCTCTTTCTTCTCCTGTAACCCGAATGTGTCCCGAAACCACCTTAAATTTAACCCGCCACCATTTATAAAAGAAAGTGCATAAAAGGTTCCGGGAATAACGCCGTGCGTGGCCATAACCACCTGATTATCCACATCTGGTTTAAAAGTATCCACACAGATCGAGAAAACAGAAGCTGTGCCGGCGCTGTCAAAAACATCGCCTGGATCTACGGCTCCCGCACCAAGGGAGGCGGCTGCCTGGTCTCCTGCACCGGCAGCAATGGGTGTGCCTTCTTTAAGCCCTGTCAGCAGAGCTGCTCCGTGGCTAACTTTACCAATGATATCGGTCGGTGATACTATCCGGGGCAGCTTCGCCTCGACAACGCCAAACCGATCTAACAGTGCTGCGGACCATTTAAGCTGACCGGTATCACTGAACCCGGAAAAATGTAAACAGGTTTTATCAATATAGGCTTCATCGGCATCCAAACCGGCCATCTTTCCGGCCACATAGGTCAGCGGAACAACAAACTTGGCTACCCGTTTGAAAACTTCCGGACGGTGATTTTTCCACCAGATGATCTTCGCAGCATGAGCATAAGTTGGCGGACAACCACTGTCAGCTGTGAACTCCCGGCAAAAAGGTTCCATTAATGGAAGGGACGCCTCGCAGCGCGTATCCAACCAGCTGTCATAATGAGCCGCTGGTTTCCATTCACTGTCAATCATCCCAATTCCCGACATCTGACTACTGAATGCCAAACCTTCAATCCGGCCGCTGTCAATGCCACTTTGCAGCAGAACAGTTTTTATGCAATTGACCGCCGAGCTATAAATTTCTTCTAAATCCTGTTCAACCCAGCCAACCCTGGGATAGAGCAGTATGGACTCTTCGTATGCTTCAGCTAGCAGCTTGCCTTCCAGGTCGTAAAGCGCTGCCTTCGTGCCCATAGTTCCCAGATCAACACCTAAAAGGTATGTCCCGGCCACAAGCCGATTCCTCCTTTTTCGCTATGCATAATAATACCATTCACTCTACCAGAAGATTATCGTCGGGAACTACCATTACCTTAAGGCCGCCACCATGGCCAGCTTCTTCCAGGGCTTTACCTGTATCCGCCAGGGGATAAATTGCCGTTATGGCTTCCTTCAGTATGTCCAGTTTTCCTCCGGCCATCAACTGCACCACCGCATTCATTTCAACAGCTGTCGTACCCGTTGTGCCCAGAACTTTCAACCCCCGGTAATGAACCAGGTTGGCAGGAAAATCGTTAAAGGAGTCATCCGGGGAAAGACCAGCGAACAAGTTAACACGACCTCCAACGGCTGCCACCGCAATTCCTTTCTGTTGAGCCTGCACAAATGGAGCCGTAACCAGAACCACATCTACGCCCCAACCTCCGGTAATTTGCTGCAGCGTCTTTTCAAAATCCCCCGCCGTCGGGTCCAGAGCATAATCTGCGTGAAAGGCGAAACTGTTCGCGCGACGCGCCTCCAGAGGATCGGCAACTATAACTGTGGAAGCACCCATAACCCAGGCCACAACCACGCTAAGTATACCCATCGGGCCGGCACCCATGATCAAAACAGTTTCTCCCGCTTTCAAGCCGCAATCGCTCAGCCCCCGGTAGCAGCAGGATACCGCTTCCGCAAGCACTGCAATTCTGGTCGGAACTCTGGCGGGCACCTCGATCAGGTTGCCCCGGGTAACTGAAGGGGCGGTGACCAGCATGTATTCAGCCAGACCGCCGTGCATCCCTACCCCATAGGCTCTGTAATCCGAACAATAACTATCCATGCCGGCCTGGCAAGCCGGGCATAAACCGCAGCCCACGTTAGGTGGAACTACCATCCGTTTTCCCAATAGCGCAGGATCCACATTTGAACCGATTTGAGCAACTCTGCCAACCACCTCGTGCCCAAGGATTGCCTCACTGCCGGAAGGTATGTTGCGATGGCCTCGGCGGTGTATTTTTATATCGGTAGCGCAAAGCGCTGCTGCTTCAACCTGGAGCAACAGTTCACCATTAACAGGCTCAGGTCGGGGCATCGTTTTTACCTTGATTGTGCCGTCTTTATAAACAGCAGCGGACATCTTCCTGCCTTCATCCATTATATCTGCTCCACTTTCCCGCTCATGATTGAACGGTTGGCAGCACGTACTGCTTGCAGTGCCTTCCAACCGTCATCTAACTTTGAGGGAGGTTCAATCCCTTTTTGCATACATTCGATCAGGCAGCGATCTTCTGCAAGATAGGCTTCGCGAAACAGAGTGCGCCAGCTGTCGACAATCTCTTCGGTTACCCCAATCCCCTTTCGACCCATGATAACACCTTTTTGAGCAATATTGCCAATAAAAAGAACTCCGTCGGTGCCTTGAATTTCCACCCTGGCATCATAGCCATAATCAGCTGGGCAGGCACCGTCAATCGTCCCTATTACCTTACCGGACATGCCGAAGGTAACAATGGCCGTATCATAAAAATCAGGGAATTCTCCGGCAAGCTCAAGGCATTTGTTATTTCGAGCAGTAGCAAAAACCCACCGATATTCTTCCCCGGTTAAAAAACGTACACAGTCAAAATCGTGACTGTTTACCTCTGCCAGCATACCGTTGCTCTGAGAAAGATCCATGTTCCAGCGAGGAGGCAATCCCGGACCCTTACCTGTAGACTTGATCATCAGCGGTTCGCCAATATCACCTCTCAGGATCATTTCCCGGGCACGCTGAAAGCTGCGGTCAAAACGGCGCATAAAAGCCATCACAAAAACAACCCCACTACGCTTCACCGCCTCATCCATGAACCGGGCTTCATCTTCAGTAATCGCCAGAGGCTTCTCACACAGAATAGCTTTTCCTGCTTCAGCGGCCTTTATTACCATATCCGCATGGGTAAAAGTGGGTGTTGAGATTACTACAGCATCAAGGAAAGGGTCTTTTAATAATTCCTCCGGGCTATCATATGATGTTGCGCTCCACACGCGGGCAGTTTCTCGAGCACTTTCCTGATCGGCATCGCAAACAGCAACCAAACGGGCTCCGGGAACATTTTCGGCAAAATTCCTTACATGGACCATACCGGCCCTACCGGTACCAATTACTCCTACTCCCACCAGATCAGCTTTCAACATCAATCGTCACCTTCTTGAGTTTAATTGTATTGTGCAAGGTTAGCTGCATCCAGAGGACGCTCACTTTTAAAAAATCGATCAAAATTCCTGCCGTTCCCATGCCCATGACATTCTGCTCTGCCGGTTGGAGTTTTGATCAACCAAGCAGCCCTCATCCGGCACAGGCCAGATGAACCCAACATTCCACCCCACCGGGCAATTAAAACCTGTAATCAGCGCACTAGCAAGCACTATTACTAACCGCCCGCAATTGAAGACATAATAAGTAATGTGTCATTTTCCTTGAGCTTCAAGGCGGACCAACTGTGCACATCTAGAGAACGGTCATTGTACAAAATTATATATTTAGCAATGTCTTCCAATTGCCAGCGGTATTTTAGCGCGACTGCTTCGAGCAATTCACTCAAAACGGCCCCCGGTTCCACCGACCAAATTTCTTCCGGTTTCCCTGTTTCACTGCGAGGCAATCCGGCATAATGCACCGTAACAGCAATCATACAATGACCCCCAGAGCCTTGAGCCCTTCCGAGGTGGGAACACCATTTTCATCCCAACTCCTCAACCGGTAGTATTCATCAAGCATCACGTCATACATTCCTCTGGTTAAAACTTTTCCTGCAGCAGGCCCTTCCGGAAGTGGTTCTTGCATGATTCTTTCCGGCAAATAATCATGCTCGCGTCGAATTCCTTCCCGAACCAGAATCTGCCGTTCAAGCGAATAGATTCGCTCACCAATATTCATCAGTTCCGGGGTCAAATCTTCGCCGATAGCAGCTAAAAGTGTTTCTCCCGCCGGTTTATCGGTAAAACCCATGGCACTGCGCACTACGGTGCAAATACCCAAACTATCGATATAAGCACGAGTATCCTGAAGTCGTTTAACCAATTCGCCCTTACCGTGCAGGGCAAAACGATCATGGGTTTTTTCAATAAGTTCATCACGAATGGTCCAGCCTCCAACATTATGGCATGCTCCCCGATTGGAAGTACCATAAGCCAGGCCCATCCCAAAAAAACCGCGTGGTTCATACGCAGCAAAAGGCATCCACTTGACGTGCATCATATAGTACGCTGTTGCGGGGTATAATCTGGCCAATTCTTTAAAGCCCAAACCCAAAATGGCACCAAAGCCTTCCTTCGTGCCAATTTGTCTGACCATTTCCACCATCGCCGCTGCGTTTCCGAAACGAAGCTCTATCCCACCGGTGTCATCAAGGCTAAAAATCCCTCTCTCAAAACACTCCATTGCATAACCAACTATATTTCCGGCAGTCATGGTGTCTATGCCGTACTGATCGCAGAGGTAGTTAGCGGCAATAATCGCTGCAAAATCGGTCACTTCGCAAACTCCGCCCAGAGTTCCCACCGTTTCATATTCGGGATCAGAGCTCATTCCCGTAAACGCCCCGCGTTCTTTTACCGTATACAACTGGGCGCAAGCCACAGGGCAGCGAAAACAGGCCAGGTTTTTTTCCTTGTAATGCTCTGTCACGTAATCTTTGCTAATGGTATCTACACCCTTCAGGACACCGGTCGTAAAATTGCGTACGGAGTAACAACCCAATTCATTCATAACTTCGGTATACTGGTTAGTCCCATACAGGGTGTGACCCCGCTTGCTATCCCGGGCTTTTTTTATGGCACCGGTATTGATCTCTTTGAGCTTTTCGGCATCGGCTGCCGTAACACTTCCGCCGCTGCTTATCGCAACCGCTTTCAGATTCTTGGAAGCCATAACCGCCCCGGCGCCGCCCCGCCCGAAACTGCGATCTCCAACCATGATATTGGCAAAAAGGACCCCGTGAAATGCCGCCGGACCGACAGTCATAACAGCGGCTCCGGGCATACCCCAATCTTCCCGGACAGTTTTGATCGTTACGGCTGTCTCAAGCATAACCATGTCAGCAGCATCGCGAAACTCAACGCCGTCATCACCAATCGCCAAGTAAATGGGTCGTTTCGCCCGGCCTTCAATGATCAAACCATCGTAACCACGGCGTTTCAAATAGGGGCCAACCTCTCCGCTACTGTTGGTACAAAGATAAATCCCCGTTTCCGGAGAGCGAGTTGCACACTGAAATTTGGTCGAAGACGGAACCGATAATCCGGTCAGGGGACCAGTCATAAAGATTAGTTTATTATCCGGCGACAGAGGTTCCACATCAGGGCTAATTTCCCTGTGGTAGTAATATGCTGCCAGGCCACGCCCGCCCAAGTACCTTCTGTAAAGCTCATCCGTCACTTTTTCCACTGTAACTTTTTCATCAGTTAAATTGATCCGCAAAATTTTCTGCAAATATGCCCCAGCAAACATTGCTTTCCTCCTAAACTTCTTTTTCCTTCAACACTTGCTGTTCCAGATCCCGCAATATAACGATACTTTCTGCCAGGTCGCGTTCCCACAGAGATCGAAATTCAGGCAGTTTACCCGCCACAAAAGGGTTGGGATGTAGCGGAAGCGGTTCCAGAACAAATGCGCCCTGATACTCAATTTTGACAAGCGCTTCGATCAACGCTTTAAAGTTTATATGCCCTCGACCAACTGCGCAACGATTACTGTCTGACAGATGCATATTAACCAGCAACGGACCGGCCTTTTCAACAGCTTTGCTCATATCCGCGTCTTCAATGTTCATATGAAATGTGTCCAGATGAAGCCTGACATTGGGCAGGCCTACTTCTTCTATAAACTGCAGACCTTGCGCGGTGCTGTTTAAAAGGAATGTTTCGAAGCGATTGATCGGTTCCACGGCAATAATAATATTTTTGTTTTGTGCGTAATGAGCAATTCTTTGCACTGAGTCTACCGCCAGATTCCATTCTTCACGGGCGGCTAACTGCCATTCCCCGGCCTCGGCAGGGGCCCGGTGGGGAACCGGTCGCCCCGAAGGCGCCGGGATCACCACAACCATGGATGCCCCAACTGCTTCGGCTAAATCGACATTTTTGCAGACGTAATCAACTGCCTTACGACGCATCCCATCATTGATGTGTGCCAGGTCGCGGTCTTCTGGAGGCCAGAGGCACCAGGAAAGCACTGAAATAACTGCCACGTCGTAAACAGAATTTAACTTGATAATCTCAGCCGGATCATATCTTTCCGGCTCCCCTACAAGCTCAATGCCATGATAGCCCGCCTGATTCAGTCGTTTATATGTATCATCCAGTTTTTCATCGCCGTATATCCAATTGCTAACAGCATATTTGAACACGCGTATTCACCTCTTCCACATAACTTCGATCGTGTTATGTCTATCTCGTTACCTGTGCACCCTGTGCACGGCGTCGGCGCCATTGATCGAAAACTACTACTGCCACCACTACGGCACCCATTGCAACCTGTTGCCAGAAGGGCGATACCGCCAGCAAATTAAGACCGTTGTTTAGCACAGCAATAGTTACAGCCCCGATTAGAGTTCCACCAAGGGCGCCCTCACCTCCAAAAAGGTTAGCCCCCCCCATCACGACCGACGCGATGGCGACCAACTCGGCCCCTGTCCCCATATGGGCATTGGCTGAATTCAGCCTCCCGGCCAGCACAATTCCGGCCACAGCGGCAAACAATCCCGAAAAAACATAGGCAAGTATTTTCGCTTTATCTACATTAATGCCTGAAACCCTGGCTGCCTCTTTGTTGCCTCCGACAGCGTAAAAGTGCCTTCCTGTGCGTGTATTTTTGCTTACAAACCAGGTGACAAGGATAACCATCAAGGCAATAAAGAAAGGCGCAGGCATACCAAGAACGCT
>DATIKA010000147.1:0-2062 GCA_035478055.1 Candidatus Limnocylindrales bacterium
AATCCATTGCCATAATGGTTAGAAGACTCAACATGCTGTCAAATAGAGAAACATCAATAAATTGTCCCTCACCCGTCTGAAGCCTGTGGATATATGCGGCCATTATCGCATTTACTGATTGAATAGCTGCAACTAAATCGGTGATTGGTATTCCCACCTTGACCGGTGAACGGTTACGCTCTCCGGTGATGGACATGAGACCTGTCATTCCTTGAATAATGGGATCGTAGGCCTTTTTGTTCTTGTACGGGCCTGTTTGACCGAAACCTGAAACAGAACAATAAATTATATCGGGATTTATCGCGACAATTGTTTCATAATCTATACCGAGCTTTTTTGTGACTCCTGGAGTGAAATTTTCAACCACAATATCAGCTTCTGCAGCAAGATTAGATGCAATCTCGCGGGCGCGAGCATTTTTCAGATTAAGCGTTATGGATCGTTTGTTGCGATTTAAACTCACGTAATACCCGCTCTCACCATGGGGGAGAACAGGGGGCCAGGTGCGACTTTCGTCTCCCTGAGGCGGTTCTACCTTAATTACCTCTGCGCCCAGATCACCAAGGATCATAGTGGCAAAGGGCCCGGCGAGCACTCGCGTGAAATCGAGCACGCGCATCCCTTGTATCGGAAGACGACGATCCATCTGCCCCCCTTTTTCCGAAGATATCTAGTTTCGGTAGCTGAATTTTTTACTGAATATCGAACGGGCGACCATATTGATTTGTGCCTGAGTAGTACCCCCGCCGATTTGGAACATACGAACATCTCTGAACATTCTTTCAAGTGGTAAAGCCTGCGAATAACCATAAGCTCCGAACATCTGAAGGCTATCGCTGACGACCTCTAGGGCAACATGCCCAGTGTAGGCCTTTGCCATCGAGGCCTCATCCATAAGCGGCAGTTTGACATTGTTTGGTAAGTCTTTAGCATTGCTGGCAGCTCGATGAATTAGCAGCCGTGCAGCATTAAGCTTGATCTCTGCGTCAGCCATCATCCACTGCAGCCCTTGAAAATCTGCAATGGGCTTTCCAAATGCTTTACGCCGCTTCATCCAGTCGATAGCCAGCTCATGCGCGCCTTGGGCGATGCCAAGTGCAACCGCGCTGGCCCCGACCCGCTGCCCATTGTACCCGTACATGAGCTTTTTAAATCCTTCGTTACCTTCTCCGGGTACAACTACGTTTTCAGCGGGGACAGCGCAATCACGGAATATGAGCTCTGTTTCCGGGATCCCCCTTAGCCCCATAGCTCTCTCAACAGTCCCAAAAGTGAACCCCGGGGTATCTTTGTCCACTAGAATTCCGCCAATACCTATGTCCTTACCATTTTCGATAAACCTAACGAAAATGAGGTTGGTAACGGAAATTCCGCCTCCGGTAATCCAGTGCTTTGTCCCGTTTATAATATAGTGAGTCTTGTTTTTTAAAGCTGTCGTTTGCAGATCTGTGAGGGCGGTTCCGGCTTCTGGCTCAGTCATTCCAATTGCAGGCTTATCACCTTCATTGAGAATACGATGGGCAACAAGTTTCCGCTGTGCATCAGTCCCGTATGCCATTATACAACCTAACGCGCCCATGTTGGTTTCGACCAAAATCCGGGCAGTTACACCGCAATATTGGGCTGCCGTCTCTATGCATAAAATGGCATCTATAAGTGGGCGCCCTTGGCCGCCGAATTCTTCTGGAATTGTCATGCCCAAAAATCCAAGTTCTCTGAGACGATGGAGGTTTTCCCAAGGGTATTCATGGTTTTCATCCCACCGCGAAGCTTTGGGCGCGAATTCTTGGCGCCCGAGTTCATGCAGCGATTCCACCATTTGCTTTTGTTCACCAGACATTTTAAAATCCATAAAAAACTCCTTTCGATATTTGCCTGTATTGCATCTATTTTAGATAGATTAAATTCAAGCGCGCGTGAGCCAGAGCGGTATTTCAGGAAATAGGGTAATCAACACGACTACTATAAGGTCATAAAGAGTAAATGAAATTATCCCAAGGAATATCGTTTTCATTGGAATGTCAGGAGCAATATTGTGCATTGTGAAAACATTGACCCCAAC
>DATIKA010000148.1:0-5203 GCA_035478055.1 Candidatus Limnocylindrales bacterium
GCGCTGCCACAAGAAGGACAATCAGTTGGGTCTTCACGAGCCACAATCACTTCACCACAGGGACAGTACCAGGCGGGGATACGGTGGCCCCACCAGATTTGCCGCGATATGCACCAGTCTCGTATATTTTCAACCCAGTTCTGATAAGCGCGTGCAAAACGAGCCGGCACAAATTCTGTAAGCCCATCACTTACCGCCTTCAGGGCCGGTTGAGCCAAAGGCTTCATTTTTACAAACCACTGGCGGGATATAAGCGGTTCTACGATCGTCCCACACCGCTGACAACGGCCGATGGAATGCTCGTAATCGTCAATCTTTTCGATCAATCCCAACGCCTTCAGGTCTGCTACTAACTGTTCCCGGCAGGCATACCGATCAAGGCCGGCATAGGGACCCGCCGCTTCGGTCATCCTCGCATCTTCGCCGATAACCTGGATTACTTCCAGGTCGTGACGCTTCCCGAGTGCAAAATCATTCGGATCATGGCCGGGAGTAATTTTAACCGCACCACTCCCAAAAGCGGGGTCAACATACTCATCGGCCACGATGAGTAACTCACGATTTAATAAAGGAAGCATTACCTTTTTACCAATAAGAGCGCGGTAACGATTATCCTCGGGATGCACCGCTACCCCACTATCTCCCAACATTGTTTCCGGGCGGGTAGTAGCCACGATGATATATCCTTCACCGTTGAACAGGGGATAACGGATATGGGTAAGCGAAGAATTTTCATCCTCGTGTTCCACCTCGATATCTGATAAAGCCGTTCGACAGCGAGGGCACCAGTTGATCATATAATCGCCCCGATAAATCAACCCAAGCCGATAAAGGTCAACAAACACTTTACGGACTGCCTTTGAGCAGCCTTCGTCCATGGTAAAACGTTCTCGGGACCAATCGCAAGAAACACCAAGCCGGTAAAGCTGCCGGGTAATTCGGGCATGGTATGTATCTTTCCACTGCCAAACCCGATCCAGAAAAAGTTCCCGACCCAAACTCTGACTGCTCAAACCCTCTTCGGCCAGATGTTTTTCCACTACATTTTGCGTGGCAATGCCAGCGTGATCACACCCGGGAAGCCAGAGAGTATCAAAACCCTGCATACGACGCCAACGAATCAAAATATCTTGAATGGTGTTGTTGAGAGCATGTCCCATGTGCAGAGAACCGGTTACATTGGGGGGGGGGATCACTATGGTATAAGGCTTTCGCCCGGGATCTCCGGCAGCACGAAAATAACCACCATCAAGCCAGAATTGATAGCGTTTTATTTCAACTGCAGCAGGATCGTATACGGGCGGCAATGCAGTAGCAGTCATTTTGTCACCCCTTGGTTAGCAACCATTGTTTAGGCAATAGTATTATTTCCTGCCTTTAAAGTCAATCATGACGGTTCTGAGTGGCAAGCGGGTAATCAGACACGTAAAAATTGATGTGGCGGCGTAAAACATTTGCCAGGGAAACACCTTTTTTTAGCAAGGGGATTGCGTGGAAAGCCCAAAAGTCCGGGCTGGCCCTTGCTCAAACAACTGGTAACCAAGATCAAAGGCCCGTTGATTTAGCTCACCGCTTCCCATGGGTGCATGCTTAAAGATACATTCTCTGAAAATTTCACGATCTAATAACCTCGCAGCGGCATTGACCACACCAAGCGCGACCATATTGGCAACCACTTCCCACCCCAACACTTCTCTGGCCGCCCTGGTAATCGGAAAAAACAGAACCTCATATTCCACTGCACAATGGACGCGGATATAAGTGGAATCGGCGATGACAAGACACCCTCTTTCAATGCGGGGCGAATACTTGTTAAATGATGCCTGGTTCATACTAAGCAGGATGGTCGGCTTGGTTACCTTGGGATACTCTATGGTACCCACGTCAATAATTACCCCTGCCATACTGGCGCCTCCACGCGCTTCCGGACCGTAGGACTGCGTCTGCACAACATTTTTGTTGTCGTTTACTGCCGCTTCAGCCAGAATAATCGAGGCCAGAATCAAACCCTGCCCCCCTGCACCGGTCAACAATATTTCCTGCCTGCTGCTCAAGGGAATTCCTTCCATTAGCCAAATATAACATTAATTTTTACCAATTGAACGGTAATATTGCTCGGTAAATTCCGGGACATCACTGGAATACAAAACACCGGTGATATATTTATCCACCAATACAGACTGATCTGCAGGCGAAGCGCGTTCAACAGGAATACTATTATCCCTTAAATTGCGCAGCATTTCCACCGCCCCTCCTAGCTTGTTACGCCTTCCGTAAGCAATCGGGCACGTTGAAAAAACTTCGACAACAGAAAAACCCTTGTGGTTCGCGCCTCTGACAAACAACTGCTCTAGCTGACGCGGATGGGCAGCTGTGCCGCGTGCCCCAAAAGTGGCTCCGGCACCCCTGGCCAGCTCCAGCAAGTCGAACGCCCTCTCCACTGTTCCACGAGGCGCGGTGCTTGCCTTTTTGCCGATGGGAGTAAGAGGCGAATGCTGTCCACCGGTCATGCCAAAAATATGGTTGTTAATAACTACCGCATTCAGATCGATATTCCTTCTGGCCGTATGAATAAAATGATTGCCGCCGATTGCGCTGCAGTCCCCGTCACCCATGATCACAAAAATTTTGAGCTCGGGCCGGGCCATTTTTAACCCAGTGGCAAAAGCCAGTGCCCTGCCATGTGTCGTATGCAATGTATTGAAGTTCAGATAACCGGCCGCTCGCGAAGAACAACCTATACCTGACACTATGACCACATCACGCTGATTATAGCCGATCCGATAAATTGCTCTCACCAATGCCGCTGTTATGATGCCATTACCACAGCCAGGGCACCAAATATGGGGTAATTTTTTGGTCCTTAAAAAACCCTGAGGTAGCTTTTCTATGTCAGCCACCTCCCCAATTGATCAAATATTTGGTCCGGATTAATCATTTCTCCGTCATACCTGTTAACGGGCACAACCTGCGCCTGCCCCCGGGCATACCTTTCCACTTCGCCCACAAGTTGACCCATATTCATCTCCGGAACAATAATCACGTCCACCTGCCTGGCAAGGGCTTCAATCTCTTTTGTCGGAAAGGGCCATATCGTTTGTAAGCTTAAGAGTCCCACCGGCCACCTGTTTTGCCAGTAAGCCCGCTTGATCACTGCACGCGCCGAACGCACAGTACAACCATAAGCAACAATTGCTACCCGCGGATCTTTATGGCCAATATAACTGGTTAATATAATCTCATCCCGGTATTTTTCCATTTTATCTTGTAAGCGATTGAGTGTCCTCTCCACCTGTGGCGGCTCCTCGGTGGGGAAACCATATTGGTCATGAAACAAACCGGTAACGTGGTAATAGTGTCCAGAACCGAAAGGCACCAACGGGGTTAACCCTTTATCGTCATAGGGTTTCCAGTCGGGAAACACCATGTCGCTAGTTTTTTCTACCAGTAGTTTCCCCGCTTCGGGAATTAAGACTTTCTCCCTCATATGTCCGATCACTTCGTCGAGCAGCAGAATAACCGGCTGTCGCAGTTTCTGACTTAAATTCACAGCGGCTATAGTCAGGTAAAAAGTCTCATAGACTGACGCCGGTGATAACACAATGATCGGATGGTCACCATGAGTGCCCCAGCGAGCCTGCATCACATCGCCCTGAGATGGGGCTGTAGGCACGCCTGTACTCGGCCCCATCCGTTGAACATTAACGACAACACAGGGAATTTCTGCCATAATGGCATAGCCTAAATTTTCCTGTTTCAGAGAAAACCCGGGGCCGCTTGTTGCTGTTAACGAACGCATGCCACCGACGGAAGCGCCAATCACCGCGGCCATGCTGGCAATTTCATCCTCCATCTGGATAAAAACACCGCCAATTTCCGGCAACTTTACTGCCAAATGCTCCGCAATTTCCGTAGAAGGAGTGATCGGATAACCGGCATAAAACCGAACCCCTGCGCTTATCGCCCCCTCGGCACAGGCTTCATTGCCTTGCATCAGCACCGGCTTAGTCTCCGGCATATATAGGCAGCCTCCTTTTATTCGGCACTAGTTAGGGAGTTTCCGCGGCGAGTAAAATGTCCCCACACCTTATTTAGACATCAGTTAAAAACTAGCGCGACTATAACGGCTGGTGGAAAAACGGGTGATTATATTAATTTCTGTTGTGTCCCTAAACCATTCCGTCTGGGGGAATGCCGTTTTCATCCCAGCCCCGCAACAGATAATAATCAGCAATCATCTGTTCTAGCTCCTCGCGGGCGATCAGATCTTTGCCGTCGTTAATCGCTTCGTCAAACAAACGCGGCGGCAAAGTGTCGTGCGCTCGCGTTGCCCCTTCCCGCAGATTAAACAGCTTGGTTAATGTCTGTACGCGTCCGGCAAGCGCATGCAGATCAGACAGACTGTACCGTTCTCCGGTTAACAGACGCAAAACAGTAATCAGTTCTTCCCAATGAATCAGATCACGGTAAAAACGACAAAAAATCAGGCAATCATAAATGTTGAGCCTGTCTTCATAATCGACAAACATCCTTGCTTTACCTTTAACTTGCGCCGGATCGATCAACCCGCTCAACTCTGGCTTATAGAAAGTGCTTCGCAAATGACAGGCACCACGGTCAGATGTTGCATAGGCCAACCCCATTCCCTTCAAAACACGGGGATCATATCCTGCCGGCTCTAACCCTTTGACATGTATCGCTCTATCTTCCATCTCCAGAGCTCGTGCCGCCGGCAGCAGACCGCTGCCGAATAACGCGCCCTCACCGTGCCCTTCAACCACCGTCCTCAAGAATTGGGCTATCGAATCAGCATCGCCGTAGGCAGGAGCTTCAGCCAGCCGCCCTTTAATGCCGGCTTCGATAGCAAAAGCAGCTATATTGCCAGCACTGATCGTATCGATACCCCAGCGGTCACAGAGGTCATTTAGATAGAGAATCTCTTCCATGCTGGTCAGGCAGCACAAACCACCAAACGCATAGATTGTTTCGAATTCAGGTCCTTCCACCGTCAAACCCCGGTGCCTTCCATGCAATACCGTTGTCAATTTGCCGCAGGCAAAAAAACAGCGGTAACAGGCACGCGATTTAACCTCCATCTGCTTTTGCATGTAATCGGCGCTTATATTTTCCCAGCCATCCAGTTTGCCCTGAGACCAGTAACGTGTCGGAAAACAACCGGCGGTGTTGGTTACAGCCACCAGGG
>DATIKA010000149.1:0-1754 GCA_035478055.1 Candidatus Limnocylindrales bacterium
AAAAGCTGTCAGCAAAACCAGCGTTTTTGCATGACTTGTCCCCGCGCACAAGGAGCGGGTCGTGCGGGCGCTGCAAAGCATTGGCCACGTGGTCGGCTTTATGGGGGACGGCATCAACGACGCCCCGGCATTGAAGGCAGCCGATGTGGGCATTTCCGTCGATAGTGCGGTTGACATCGCCAAGGAGTCATCAGACATTATTCTGCGGGAAAACAATCTGTTGATCCTGGTTCAATGCTTGGACAGATCAGGCTCTGTTCCACACCGGCTGGTTCGTCGAGTCGCTCTTTACCCAGACGTTGATCATTCATGTCATCCGCACTAATAGGATTCCGTTCATACAAAGCCGGGCGAGCTGGCCGCTAATCGTCTCTTCCCTGGTCATAGTCGCGGTCGGCGCGTGGCTAACTGTCTCACCTTTAGCCGACACGAGGATTTGTCCCGCTGCCGCCCCTATATTGGCTGCTACTGGGCTAAGAATGAACATAAATAGACCGCATAGAGCAAAAAAAGGAGCAATGAGATATCCCGACTGGAGAATCAAGCCGGAAGTCCTTCATTATTTGAAAAAATGCATTCTAGAGCTCTTCCAGCTTTTCGACGCCCATTTTTTTTACCTTTGGCTTCCAGATCTTATCCGGCATCCAGGTAGGCGCTCCCTTCGGCTTTGTTACCTGGACCCTTTCTCCTGTGAAGATGTGCACCTTTTTTGTGCCGCGCTCCCTGAGCCTTATATCTGTGATGCCTCTATTGGCCGCTTTCAAGGCTGCTTGTCTTGGTTGCTTTCCGGTAAAGACCCCAATCTCATTGCCTTTTTCGTCCCTGAGGGCGAAATTTCTTGTCTCAGCCATCAAATTCCCTCCGTGCTTCCCAGCCAAACCAATGTTATTTGAATAATTGTTATACAGAATACCATTATATTAATTTTATCTTGATGAGAAGAAAATCGGAGGGATTTTTATCTCTAAGAGGGGGTAGAAGCCCACCAAACGGCATTGAAACGGCGGCAGCCCCCTCAGGCTGCGCAGAATATGCAATATATTGAAAGCCGATGGGGAGCTTGCAAATGCAGTTTCTATTCCTCTTCCAGCCGGCAGAAACTGCAGCTATGGTGCCATATGGGTTCGGCCTCGATATGGACAGGATTTTCGCTGCTGTAGTGGCCTGCCGTCATCTCCTGGATGAATTCATGGACCTGCTTTGCGGACATTCCGGTAGGTTTAATTCTTCCCACCTCGCGGCCATGAACGCCGTGGTGGCCTTCTGTCTTATCGACGGTCATGACGGCGTATTCAGGATTGTCCTCGCTATCTCCGTCACCCAGGTAAAGCAGATTTCCAAAGTAGAAGCCGTAGCACATAGGCCACTTATGGTTGATCATGGCCTCTACCAGATCGTCCTCGCTTTCCAGCTCCTTGAAGGAGAATACGCGGTCGGGATGAATCATAATCGTCACCTTTCTAATTGACTTAAATAAGTCTGCCCGGCATTAAATAGTTTCTTGACCGTGGCACAGGATATTTATTTCAAGCAAGCAGAGAACAGAGAAAGAAAAATTTTAAAAAAAGGTGATTCAAATTGATACTGCAATTCTTTGGAGCCGCGCAGAGCGTAACCGGCTCGATGCATCTTGTCGAGGCAAATGGGCATCGTGTGCTGCTCGACTGCGGAATGGTGCAGGGCAAACGGCAGGAAGCCAGGAAGCTAAATTCCGAGTTTCCTTTTAATGTCAAAAGCATCGATGCCGTTGTGCT
>DATIKA010000150.1:0-3865 GCA_035478055.1 Candidatus Limnocylindrales bacterium
GGAAAATCTCCCGCAGCCCTGGCTTACGCCGAATCTTGAACAACATACATTTGAAAATACCGGAAACCCGGAGCTTGAAAAATTTAAAAATATTCGCTAGTGTTCACTTTGATGTGACACCAGATGCCGCATTGACTGTAATGTGGCATGGGAAAGCCGACGATTTAATTGTCGCCGGCTACCCGGGATTATTTGCCCAGTTTGCGCACTTTTTCCGCATCGCGCAAATCCATACGGCGGATTTTACCGCTGATTGTTTTCGGCAGACTGTCAACAAACTCTATCTCGCGCGGATACTTATATGGTGCGGTCAGTTTTTTGACAAAGTCCTGCAGTTCTTTCACCAGCTCCGGCGATCCTTCATAGCCGGCAGCCAGGATAATGAAAGCCTTGACGATTTCACCGCGTACTTTGTCCGGGCTGGCCACAACGGCCGATTCCACGACTGCAGGATGTTCAATCAACGCGCTTTCGACTTCGAAGGGGCCGATCCGGTATCCTGAAGTAAGGATTACGTCATCTGATCGTCCAACAAACCAAATATAATCGTCTTCGTCTTTGATCCCCCGGTCTCCGGTGATATACCAGTCGCCGCGCACTGTAGCAGCGGTCCGTTCAGGCTCGTTGTAGTATTCCTTGAACAGTCCGACCGGGCGATCCGGTTTAATACGAACGGCAATGTCGCCCTCCTGTCCGGTTGGCACCTCATTGCAATCATTGTCGATAATGCCGATATAGAAAGAGGGGCACATTTTGCCCATCGAACCAAATTTGACTTCGTTGCAGAGGAAATTGCCAACCAATAGTACCGACTCTGTCTGACCATAACCATCGTAGATTATCGTCCCAGTGGCATCTTTCCAGACATTCATTACTTCAGGGTTCAGCGGTTCACCGGCAGCAACGCAATGACGCAGTGTCTTGAAATCATAAGATTTCAAATCTTCCTGCACAAACACCCGAAAAGCCGTAGGAGGTCCGCACAGGGTGGTGATCGGGTATTTACTCAGCAAGTCCAAACTCAGCTTACCATCGAATTTACCCGCAGGGTTATGGGCAAAAACAGTCGCACCACAGTTCCAGGGGCCAAAAAAACTGCTCCAGGCTGCTTTGGCCCAACCAGTGTCTGATAGATTCCAGTGCACGTCATCCGGGGTCAGGTCGAGCCAAAAGAGACCGGTGATCCTGTGTCCGATACCGTAGGAAGCGTGGGTATGGACAGTCATTTTAGGCATGCCGGTGGTGCCGGAAGTGAAATAAAGCATGGCATTGTTGTCAGCGCGTGTGTTAACGGCTTCAAACTGATCGGATGCTTTTGCCAGCTCATCCTCAAGAGAAAGCCAGCCTGCACGCTTGCCCACCACAATTTTAGTCTTCAAGGTGGGGCACTTGTCAGCGATAGCATCGATTTTTTCGGCTATGCCTTCTTCAACGATGGCTGCAACTGCACCGGATGCTTCAAAACGGTACTCCAGGTCTTTAGCAGTTAATTGTGAAGTGCCGGGGGAAACGATTATTGCGGAACGCAAACATGCCAATATACTGATCCAGAAAGCGGGGATGCGACCAATAACAATAATTACTTTGTCATCGGGATTGATATTGTTGGCCTTAAAAACATTGGCGAGTTTGCAGGATAGCTTTGTAAGTTCACTAAATGTGAATTTTTCCTCGTTGCCAAAATCATCTACAACCCACAAGGCCAGTTTTTCGGGATCCTTTCCCCAACGGTCAAACTCGTCCCTGGCCCAATTAAAGTATTCGGGAACTTCCAGTTTGAATGTTGCGTAGGTTTCGTCGTAGTTTTTCATATTGCCCATACTTTGTACCCTCCTAAAATAATTTATTTTACGGTTCCCTGCTATCGCAGCTTGTCCGGCAACAGCCATGGTCGGGAGCAAAACATTTCGAAGAAACTAACTTAATTGATCGTTCCACACAAGAAATGACGACGGATGCCCCAGGCACTATCCGCAAACTTACCACGAGGCAAGCGACAGGTATTTTTGCTTGGGGAATGGCCAATAAAACAATTTTTCGCGACTGCAAAGAGCTACAGACATCTTCATCGGGCACCGATTCGACAGAATGAATAGTAATTCCTGCTGAATTTTTAAAATTTCGACTTGGCAGGATAATATATTACACTGACTCTGTGTCAAATTACAACCATCCTCATCAAATTTTCATTCGACAGCACGAACAGTAATTCCTGCTTAATTTTTAAAATTTCGACTTGGCAGGATAATATATTACGTTGACTCGGTGTGCGATTTATGACAAAATCGAGGTTGACAGTTATAACAGAAAATTGATATAAATCTATTATCACTACAGTTAAAATCAGCGATGTAGCATACTAAGCGAACTTTTGTTGTATTGTCAGAAAAAAACATTTTTTTATTTTAGATTGTTTTTACAAGAATTACACAAGAATCAATGGAAACCACATAAGGGGGAGTTCCAATGTCCAATTTCAGCGCAAAGGGCCAGGAAAACTGCGATCACTGGTTACAGCAAGATCAGGAGTTACTCAAGAGACGCGAAGAAGCCTACCACGTTGGCGGAGAAAAACAGATTCAGCGTTTGACCAAGCAAGGGAAGGTGCCGGTTCGACAACTGATTGCTCAGTTGATTGATCCCGGCACCGATTTTTTTGAACTGGGCCTGGATGCAGGCTACCATATCGGTTATCCCGAGCAACCTCATATCCCAGGCGGAGGTTTGGTTACCGGAGTAGGACAGATACATGGAAAAGAGTGTATGATCTTTGCCAACGAAAGTAGGATGACAGCAGGGACTTATTACCCCATCACGTTAAAAAAACATATTCGCGCCCAGAAAATCGCCGAGCAGTGTGGTTTGACCTGTGTCTATATCGCCGATTCCGGAGGAATTTTTCTGCCTTTACAAAGAGAATGCTTTGCTGATGAGGGTATGTTCGGCTCTATGTTTTATAATATGACACGCATGGCGGCAAAAGGAATAAAGCAATATACTCTGAGCACAGGTGGCAATACAGCGGGAGGCGCCTATATCGTCTATCTGGCCTGCGAGTCAATCATGATCGATAAGCTGAGCAACGCTTTTTTAGCAGGCCCGCCTATGGTGCGTGCCGCTATCGGCGAAGAAATTGACGCTGAAAACTTAGGCGGTGCCTATGTTCATACTCAGCACTCAGGCGGCTGTGACCATTTTGTAAAAACTCAGGAAGAAGGTATTGCCAGACTCAGGGAAATTATCGCTTTTATCCCGCCGCAACAACAATACGGCTTTCGAAACGAAAAGTGGGATGAGCCTCTGCACGGGACGGAAGATTTAATGGCTTGTATGCCCATCGACCCATACAGAGTTATAAATATTTACGATGTTATAAAATGTATTGCTGATGGCAGCTATTTCCAGGAATACAAAGAGCCCTATGCTCCGGGGCGTGGTAATAATATTATTTGTGGCAAAATGTGGCTGAAAGGGATGCCCGTTGGAGTAGTCGCCGCTAATAATACCGGTGTTATTTTTATCGAAGCGGCTCGTAAAGCTACTGAGTGGGTTGTCCGCTGTGGCTATGATAAAACTCCCCTTTTATATATCCAAAGCTGTCCGGGTTATATGGTGGGAAAAGAGCAAGAATGGGGTGGCATTGGTAAATATGGCGCAGATATGGTGCGCGCGTGCGCCTGTGTTAATGTGCCGAAAATCCAGTGGGTGATTGGCCCGGATCATGGCGCTGCTAATTATGGGATGTGCGGGCGTGCATACAACCCCAATTTTATATTCCACACCATGCGAGCCAGAACGACGGTGATGTCAGGCCGAACGGCAGCATTTATCCTGGAGAGCCTGGAACGGAGGAACAAAGCAATAC
>DATIKA010000151.1:0-2036 GCA_035478055.1 Candidatus Limnocylindrales bacterium
ATTCCAGGCGCATTGCCTCTTCCTCCTCCCATTAAGCCCGTTATCGTTCTCCTTTACACCAGAGATTCCAATTTCGCCACGATGTTTTCTCTGGTTACATCCCCCCCGGTGAGTTGATCAACCAATGCCCCGGCTTTATAGAAAAGAAAGGTTGGCAGTGCCATTACTTTCAGTTCTATACAGAGGCGGCGATTTTCAGCAGCATTTAGTTTGTAAAATTTAACTTTATTTTCATATTCACCCATCAGCTTTTCTACTTCCGGCATCAGAGCCAGACAGGGTACACACTTGGGGCCCCAGAAATCAACCATCACCGGAAGATCTGAGTTCATTACCTCTTCATGAAAATTCTCTTTACTTAGCTCCATCATCCCTGCACTCATCGTAATCCTCCTCATTTATGAGTTTTTCTGATTTTCCTCCAGGTACTTTTCAACAGCAAAGGCTGCTGTCGCCCCATCTCCCGTTGCCGTAACCACCTGCCGCAGCAACTTCTGCCGGCAGTCACCGGCAGCAAAAATCCCGGGTGCCGATGTTTCCATCCGGTCGTTGGTGATAATATAACCTTTCTCAGACAGTCTTACTTTGCCGGCCACAAACCCGGTGTTGGGGGTAGAGCCCACATAAATAAAAATACCATTGACAGGTATTGCTTTAACCTGGCCGTTTTTCAGATTCTTGACCACGACCCGCTCCAGAGTCTCATTCCCGTAGATTGTTTCCACGACGCTATCCCAGACAAACTCAATCTTATCGTTAGCAAAAGCCCTTTCCTGAACGACCTTGGTAGCCCGCAAGGCGTCACGGCGGTGCACCAGGTAGACTTTTTCGGCGTAACGGGTCAGATAGAGAGCCTCTTCGACGGCGGCATCGCCGCCGCCTACGACCATAATTGGTAGTTCTTCATAAAAGGGTCCATCACAGGTGGCACAGAAGGATACTCCCCGCCCGATAAACTCATCTTCGCCAGGGGCATTCAGTTTGCGCGGGGCACAACCTGTGGCCACGATTACTGCCGATGCCCGGAGGTCACCCTGGCTGGTGGAGACCAGGATCTCACTACCTGACTGTTCGACAGTGGTAACCGCAGCCGTCATCACCTCGGTTCCAAATTTCCTGGCCTGCTCTTCCATAACCGCTGTCAGTTCCTGACCGGAGCCCACGCTAAACCCGGGATAATTCTCAATATGATCGGTAATGGCAATCTGACCGCCGGCCAGACTTTTCTCAATCAACAAGGTCTTCAGTTTTGACCGTGAGGCATAGATACCTGCTGTCAGGCCGGCTGGTCCACCCCCGATAATGATTACATCATAGAGATTCATTCTTCTTGCCTCCCCGGACTAAGAAGGGTAATGTTCCGGATACTATACTCTTTTAAGACTTCGTACCGCTTTTTGCGCGTGCAAGTTTTGTGAATATACCCCTTGATGCCTCAGCAATGGGCTAAAATCATGGTCCAGGCTACAGAATCCTTTAATCACGCGAAGTTGTCAAAGCGCAAAACAACAACTCCTCCCGGATAAGATACTCGAAACCTGATCGTTTGCATCGACCTTCCGCGAGACTGCTACATGCTATCTCCCGATACTTTCCAGTGCCGCCTCCACGTGCGAGAGATCAATCGCAGCGTAGTCGGCCAAAAGTTGGTCATTCCAGTTTATGGGAGACTCAAATACGGTTTTGTGGTAGGTTCCAATGCTGTTTTCAATGTAGTAGAGGGAGTCCAGATCGAGCTCTGCTCTTTCGGTGGTTAGTATGACCGTCTTATAGGGTATTCGCCCCGGTTTCAGACTGCCGCTCAAAGGATGGGTCAAAAGACGGTAACCCTGATGGACAAAATCGCGCACACAAACGAAGAGAGTGAGGACAGATCCTTCGACATCGTATACCCCAAGGTCGGGATACATTTTGGCTATCTGCGGATTGTTGGTCACCATGAAAAACTCCATTGTCGTCAACCTCTCCCGGCAGATTTATTTTTACAATATTTTTCACAAACAACCTGAACGGTTGTAAAAACTGGCTGGCTACTG
>DATIKA010000152.1:0-5481 GCA_035478055.1 Candidatus Limnocylindrales bacterium
GATTGACGAGACGAGAATGGCCGAATTCCGGGAGCAGATGATTGAAAAGTATGATCGTGATGGTCATCCCTACGTAACCGGATCGCTATTGTTTCACGATGGTATCATTACCTGGGCGGAAGCAAGAGATAAACTGGCCAAAGGTTTTGAGCTGGCATTAAAACAACCGCTTCAGGAATCGAATTTTGGCAATTTTAAATTTTAATATTTCAAATGAAGAAAGCGGGGCAATACAATGTGGGAAACCCTTGTTGTAACCAGGCAAAATCACTGCGCACTTGTAACCTTGAACCGACCGGAGGCCCTTAACGCGTTGAACACGCAAATGGCACTGGATATTATTGCGGTCATGGAACAGTTGGCATCGGATCAGGAAGTATGGGCAGCCAGTCTGACAGGTACCGGTGATCGTGCTTTCTGCGTTGGTGCCGATCTCAAAGAGCGGCAGGGAATGAGTAAAGATGAAATGATCAAACTACGTGCGTTATTAGTCAGGGCCTTCAGGGCGGTAGCCGATTTTCCCAAACCACTTTTGGCGGTAATCAATGGACATGCCCTGGGCGGCGGATTTGAGTTTGCTCTCTGTTGCGATCTGATTTTAGCTGCAACTGAAGCGTCTTTGGGGTTGCCTGAAGTAGCTCTGGGTATTATCCCCGGCGGTGGGGGCACTCAAAACCTGCCGCGTATCATCGGTAAAAATAAGGCTAAAGAACTAATTTTTACCGGTCGGCGTATCTCGGCTGCAACTGCTTATGAATGGGGTATTGTAAACAAAATGGTTCCGCGGGAAGAGCTGATGGGAGCAGCTGAAGAGTTGCTGTCAGAAATCACCAAAAACGGCCCCCTTGCGCTGCAGCAGGCTAAACTCTGTATCAATCTCGGCGTGGAGGCAGATCTCAGAACAGGGTTGGCACTGGAAGCTGAAGCCTATAACCGTTGTCTTTATAGCGAAGATCGTGACGAAGGATTGCGTGCCTTTAATGAAAAAAGAAAGCCTGACTACAAGGGTCGTTAAGCAGACCCATTGAAGAGGTGAAAAATATGAACGCTTACAAGCCGATCAGTTTACAATTACCTCCGGAAGTTTGTATTTGTGAGTGCTGGGCCAGAGAGGGTATTCAGAATGAGCCGACCGTGATTCCGACGGAGGCAAAGTTACGGTTGATCGATTCATTTGTGGAGGCTGGCTTTCGGGTTATTGAAGCTGTAAGCTTCGCCCACCCCAAGTATTTACCACAATTTGCCGACGCGGAAGACATCCTGAAACAAGTTCCGCGCCGACAGGGTGTCCGTTACAGAGCTATTGTAGCCAATATGCGGGCACTTGAGCGTTGCGTGGAAGCAAAACGAAGCGGCTGCGGGGTTGAAGAAGTAGCATTTATCCTGTCTGCCAGTGAGCCCTACAATCTTGCCAACGTAAAAATGAGCCATGCCGAAAACATTCCTCTGTTAGAAGAAATGTGCAAAATTGCCCTCACTGAAAAGCTGGATATTGTTGGCTGGCTGCTGAATTCATTTGGCTGTGAGCTGGCCGGTGATATTGATGCCCCTGTGGTACGCGATTTGGGCCGTTGGTGGCTGGATCAGGGCGCACGATTTGTCGGTTTTGGCGATACGCACGGTGTGGCCAACCCTGCCCAGGTTTACAGGTTTTTGGATTATATGGCCAATTACGGTTTTACACCGGGAAACACCATTGCGCACTTCCATGATACGCGCGGCAACGGTATTGCCAACAGCGTAGCGGCGCTTCAATGCAACATGCTTTATTTCGACAGTTCATTGGGCGCTACCGGTGGCCCTCCTGCTTTTGCCAATCAAGTTGCTGGGAATCGTTCGAGCAGTAGCGGCAACTGTGCGACAGAAGATTTGGTTTGCCTCTTTGAGGAAATGGGTGTGCAAACCGGCATCGACATTCCTCGTTTACTGCAAGCCGGCCTTGATGCCGAAGCGGTCATGGGACGAACGCTGCGGGCCAACACAGTTAGCCGCGGCCCTGTTCCACACATCAAAAAAAGCTCAACCAGTGATGAATCGCAATAAAAAGTCTGACCAATAATTAATAATGGAGGGAATAATATGGATTTTTCTTTTACTGAAGAGCAAACGATGATCAAACAAACGGTGCAGGATTTTGTACAACGGGAATTGGTGCCACGGTTAAAGGACCTGGACGAAAACCAAGCGGTTTTGGTTGATGTAATGACAAAAATGGGTAAGCTGGGGTTATTCGGCCTGCCCTTCAGTGAAGAATACGGGGGCAGCGCCAGTGGTTACCAGAGCTATGCCATTGCCGTAGAAGAAGTTGCCCGCGTTTGTGCCTCGACCGCGATTTCCTATGCCGCTAACTGTTCCCTGGGCATCAGCCCCATCTATTATTTCGGAACGGAAGAACAAAAGCAAGCATGGCTTCCCGATTGTATTAAAGGCACCGCCTTTGCTGCCTTTGGTCTTACCGAACCCGATGCCGGTTCCGATGCCGGCGGTACCAAGACGAAAGCAATTCTTGATGGAGATCACTGGTTAATAAACGGTTCGAAATGTTTTATCACCAATGCGACAATCGCAAAAGTTGCCGTGATCACAGCTGTAACCGAACCTGACATGGGTACCAGGGGGATAAGCTGTTTTATTATTCCTACCGATACCCCAGGATTCAAAGTTTCCCCTCCTTACGATAAACTTGGACTTCGTGCTTCCGATACGGCGGAAATTATTTTAGAAGATGTAAGAATTCCCGAGAAGAATTTATTGGGTAAGAGAGGTGAGGGATTCAAACAATTCATGAAAATACTCGACGGCGGGCGGATCAGTATCGGGGCACTTTCAGTCGGAATCGGTCAGGCCTGCCTCGATGCATCTCTGAACTACGCCCGGGAAAGAAAGCAATTCAACCGTCCTATTGCCAGCTTTCAGGCGATCCAGTTTAAACTCGCTGATATGGCCACTCGGGTAGAGCTGTCTCGCCTGGGTGTACTACGTGCAGCCTGGTTAAAAGACCAGGGATTGCCGTTTACCAGGGAAAGTGCTATCGGAAAACTATTTGCGTCAGAAACCTGTGCTTGGGCAGCAAGTGAAGCTGTGCAGATCTTTGGCGGCTATGGTTATATGAAGGATTATCCGGTGGAAAAATACTTCCGTGATGCCAAGCTGATGGAAATCGGAGAAGGCACTTCGGAAATACAGCGGCTCGTGATCGCCCGCTCTCTTGGCTGCCCGCCCGGCATCTAAGCGGGTTCTGCTTTTTACTATTGAAATGATTTTACAGCGGAAGGGAAACCCTCGCAGTTGGGCCACCCTTCCGCATTATTTTGGCGCATTAAAGGAATTGAAAGTCAGAAAGTCGAAAGTAAATGATATGCCGCGGCAGTAACACTACGGCAATAATCTGCGTGTGTGCTGCCTTGGAGATAGTGCGGGAGCACCCTGACTTAAGTGTCTTTATAAAATAGAGGATGAGTAGCAGGAATCGAGGTTATCGCAATTGCAAGAAGATAGTTTTGTTCATTTGCATTGTCATAGTGAATACAGCTTGCTTGATGGAGCAGCACGCCTGAAACAGTTGATCAGCAAAGCAGCGGAATTGAAGATGCCTGCTGTGGCGATAACCGATCACGGCACCATGTTTGGTGTGATCGATTTTTATCGGGAAGCGAATAAAGCCGGAGTGAAGCCCATTATAGGGTGCGAAGTTTATGTCGCGCAGCGCTCGCGTTTCCAAAAGGAAGCGAAAGTGGATGATTCGCATTACCACATGGTTTTGCTCGCCGAAAACATGACTGGTTATTCTAATTTGATGCGATTGGTTTCAGCCGGTTTCCTGGAAGGATTTTACTATAAACCGCGTATTGACCGTGCTTTGCTTGAGGAGCACTGCGAAGGGTTAATAGCTTTAAGTGGGTGCCTGGCGGGTGAAATACCGTCTCTTTTAATAAAAGGAGAAATCGAAAAGGCGCGCCTGGCAGCTCGTTATTACCGGGATCTATTCGGGGAAAACAATTTTTTCCTTGAGCTGCACGATCACGGGTTGCCGGAACAAAAAGTAGTGAACCGGTACTTAAAACAAATTGCCGCCGAAGAAAATATTTCGCTTGTTGCCAGTAACGATGTCCATTATCTTGCCCGCAAGGACGCCGAGGTTCATGATGTGCTTCTTTGTGTCCAGACCGGTAAGACAGTTGATGAAACAGACAGGATGAAGTTTGAATCACATGATTTTTATTTTAAAACCGCTGAAGAGATGATTTTGAAATTTGCCGATTGTCCCGAAGCAATCAGCAATACGTTACTGATTGCCGAAAGATGCCAAGTGGAAAAAGACTTTTCACAGAGGCATCTTCCCGAGTATAGTTTGCCTGAAGGTATTGATGCAGATCAATATTTAGAAGAACTTTGCCGGGAGGCGTTGCATAAGCGCTACGCGGTTGTAACACCGGAGATGGAGCAGCGGCTCACCTATGAGTTAACGGTGATCACTCAGATGGAATTTTCGAATTATTTCCTGATCATATGGGATCTTATTCGGCAAGCGCGCACTGATGACGTTATTGTCGGCCCGGGCCGCGGTTCAGCTGCCGGCAGCCTGGTGGCGTACTGTCTCAGCATAACGAATATCGACCCGTTGAAGTATGGCCTGTTATTTGAGCGTTTTTTAAACCCGGAGCGGATATCAATGCCGGATATAGATATTGATTTTTGTGATGACAAGCGCGATCGGGTTTTAAACTATGTCTGTGCGAAGTACGGGCAGGAACGAGTTGCCCAGATAATCACTTTCGGAACAATGGCGGCCAGGGCAGCGGTAAGGGATGTCGGGAGGGCCCTGGCCATTCCCTATGCCGAGGTTGATCGCATCGCCAAACTTATCCCGACCGAAAGTGGCATGACCATAGCGCGGGCCCTCGAACAGAGCAAGGAGTTAGATATGCTGTATCAGGATGAGCGCTATCGTCAATTGCTGGATACTTCAAAAGCAGTTGAAGGTATGCCCCGCCATGCGTCCACTCATGCCGCAGGCGTCGTGATAGCGAGGGAACCGCTGGTCAATCATGTTCCACTCTACAAAACTTCTGACGGCGCTATCGTAACCCAATTTTCAATGGGCGTGCTTGAAGATCTCGGTTTGCTAAAGATGGATTTTCTCGGTTTGAAAACTCTGAGTGTGATTGGCGAAACGCTGCATAACATCAAAAAATGGCGCGGGTGCACTGTCATGATCGAAGATATACCACTCGACGATAGCACAACCTATCAGCTTCTATCTCAGGGTGAAACTGCCGGGACTTTTCAGCTTGAAAGTTCCGGCATGCGCAATGTCTTGCGGGAACTGCTGCCGAATAAATTTGAAGATATTATAGCCGTGGTCGCTTTGTACCGGCCAGGCCCGATGGAACAGATTCCGACTTTTATAAACAGTAAACACGGTAAAACTCAGATTAAATATCCTCACCCTGTTCTGGAACCGATTTTGAATGAGACCTA
>DATIKA010000153.1:0-4366 GCA_035478055.1 Candidatus Limnocylindrales bacterium
GAAGAATTTGCCAGCTTGCACGGTATTGCCATTGATGTGTTGAAACAAATCCTCGAGCAAGCCCGTACAGTGCTCCTCGAAGCGCGTGGCCGCCGTGAGCGCCCCTTCCGTGATGATAAAATAATCACCGCCTGGAACGGAATGCTTATTGCAGCCCTGGCCCGGGGAGCCTCGGTTTTAGAAGAACCGGAATACGCCGAGGCCGCTGCTGGTGCTGCTGATTTTATATTAGCCAGGATGACACAAAAGGGCCGGCTGCTGCGACGTTACCGGGACGGTGAAGCTGCTATTCCGGCTTTTCTTGATGATTATTCCTGTTTGGCATGGGGCTTATTGGAGCTCTACAGGTCAACATTTAATAGTCGCTATCTTGAGCAGGCATCTCGTTTGACCATGGAAATGCTTGATCTTTTCGATGCAGGAAACGGCAGGATGCGCTACAGCGCTTTGAGTGGTTCCGACGATTATAGCGATGAGATGACTGTTTATGCAGAAGCTTACGACGGAGCTACTCCGTCAGGTGTATCGGTAGCAGCAATGAATTTGCTTCACCTGGGGAGGATATTGCGGAACGACATTCTCACCGAGAAGGGAAAGGCCCTGATCATAGGACACTTCGGCAAACTTGAAAACTACCCGACCGGTCATGCTTATTTGCTGTCAGCTCTGGATTTCACGCTTACGCCGCCCGAAGAGTTGACTATTGTCGGGAAGCAAGGTGTGAAAGCAGTGCAAGATATGGTCTCCCTGGTAAACAGAAATTTTCGGCCACAGTTAACTATGCTTTTTAGCCCTTCCGATAATGCCTTAGATTCGGTATCTGCACTGTGTCCCTTTTTAAAAGAAATGCCTGTTACATCCGGGGACGCCGCAGCTTACTATTGCGCGGAGAGGCGCTGTTTTCCCCCGGTAACAGATTGGCAGCAGTTAAAATTGCTTCTTGAAAACAGCGGTCAAAAACATTCTTTTTCTTAAGGAGAAAAGTGTTAGGTTGAGAGAGCCGTTTCAAAAGAGCATCGGCATATGGTGATCGTTTTAATGAAGTTCAGTTTTTGTGCAGTAAACGGGTGTGCTGCGATTAGGGATCACTTTTCTGACTCCGCCACGGGGGTCTGCCACATCACCTTTGTAACGCGGTATTACATGAAAGTGAAAGTGAAAAACTGTTTGACCGGCCGTGCTACCCACATTTACCCCGATATTATACCCATCGGGTTGGTAATTTTCCTGTAAATGTTTTTTGACTTCAAATATCAGGTGGGTTACAGCGCTTAGTTCTTCAGGTGAAGCATCAAAAAATGTTTCTACATGCCGCTTTGGTATGACAAGCGCGTGACCTTCGCTGACCGGGTAGGAATCGTAAAAGGCCAGCGCTAGTTCGTTTTCGGCAATCAGATCCAGCTTGTTTCTCTGGCAAAAAACGCATTTTTCCACTGCAGGTAACCTCCGGTAAGTATGAAATGTTCACTGCTTTTACAGTTTTGGATACGGGTAGATATGCTATCTCTTATTTTCTATACTATACCATATCCCGAAAATAAGTATGCATCATAACGGCAGGATATCGTTACTTCCTTCACGGGCAGCACTCTCTATCTTGTAAAATATTTTGAAAACAAATAATATAACCTTATTAAGTCGGTTTGGTAGTCAGCTCGTTTCATTGATAAATCATCAATATAGGGGAGGCTGAAAAATGGGTGATTACCGTAACAGCGCATTTATGTTTGTCTTAGGTGGACTAGTGGCATTATTCGTAACGGTGCAGTCGGTTGTGTTTTTGAAAAAAGCTTGGGGAGAGGGCCAAAAGAGGGGCATGCCGGTTGACAAGATGCGCAAAGCATTCGTATCGAGCGCCGTTTTTACTTTGATCCCATCGCTATCTATTTTGCTAACCATGCTAACATTGGCTGGAGGGCTCGGTTTGGCGCTGCCCTGGATTCGTCTGTCGGTTATCGGGGCCATCACATACGAATTGCCTGCCGCTGAGGCTGCTGCTCAGGCGATGGGTACCAGTCTGACAGTTTTTGATATGCCTGTATCAGTATTTACGGTGATTGCGTGGGTGATGACGTTGGGAATTATGTCTGGCCCGATCTTCATTATTGTTTACTTAAAAAAGTTACAGGGCAGGGTAAATAAGATCAAGACAGAGGATAACCGATGGGGTGCCCTGCTTATTTCTGCCATGTTCGTGGGCTTGATCAGCTCTTTTCTGGGAAGTTCTCTGGCGGGTGGCTTAATTTCGATGTTGACGCTTTTTTCATCTGCGCTGCTCATGTTTCTCTTTGTCCAGCTAGAAAAGAAAGCGAGTATAAAAGTATTTAAAGATTTTGCACTGCCAGTGAGTATGGTTGGGGCTATGGCTTTGGCGATATTATATTACGGCTTTTTGGGGAGGTAGGGTAAAATGTCAAGTCGCATGGCGAAGCAGTCTTACGAACAATCGATCCACCGAATGGGCAGAATATGGATGTCAGCTGCTATGCTATTGATTCTGGCAGTGCCGGTCGCCATATCCGTTAATTTGAACACCTGGCCTGGGTTAAGTCCACTTTTAGCCGGGTTACTGCCGATTCTGATGATCTACGTGCCAATCGGAATTATTGAAGTTATTACCTTTTCACCTATGCTCGGCAGCGGCTCCACTTACCTGGCTTTTACCACCGGGAATTTAACCAATTTAAAAGTGCCCTGTGCACTCAACGCCATGGAAATTGTGGATGTTGAACCCGGGTCTGAAGACGGTGAAATTATCTCAACAATAGCCGTAGCTGCTTCCTCGCTGACAACCAACCTGGTTTTGGTTATTGGGGTGCTCCTGTTTGTTCAGTTAGCGCCTATTCTTTCTGCGCCGATTTTGCAACCGGCTTTTGGAAATATTTTACCAGCGCTGTTCGGAGCGCTTGGCTATCTCTATATTTCAAAAAACTGGAAACTGGCAGTAGTGCCGTTAACGTTAATGGTTCTAGTATTTTTCGTGGTGCCAACGGCTCCGGTTGGCATCTTGATCCCGATTAGCGCTCTCTCGGCGATTGCTGCTGCAAGGTATATGTATATGAAAAAGTTGATTTAGGAGGAACTGCTGCATGGTATTTTGGATGTTTGCAGGTCTTATTGCCCTATGGTTAGCGCTTATTCTGATCAGGGCGGCGTTGCATAAACCGTACCCGGGTGGCATGGAAGCGGTTCCACTGCCGGTGCTCAAGGTCGATCATGAAAAAGCGGCTGAACACCTTTCTGCAATGATCCGGTGCCGAACAGTATCATATGTTGATCCAGGCCAGATGGATTTTGCCGAGTTTGATAAATTGCGCCTGTTGCTAGGGGAAATGTATCCGGAGACCCATAAAAAGTTGGATCACGAGTTGATTAGCGGGCATGCGTTGCTCTATCGCTGGAAAGGTAGAAGTGATGCCAAACCAATGTTGTTAATGGCTCATTACGATGTTGTGCCAGCAGCTGAAAATCAATGGCGCTTTCCACCATTTTCTGGTAATATTGCTGATGGTGCTGTCTGGGGCAGAGGTGCTCTTGATATGAAAAGCACATTGTGTGGCATTCTCGAAGCGGTGGAAGCGCTCGTCACTGAAGGGTTCAGACCCGCTGAAGATATCTATCTTGCTTTTTCTTATGATGAAGAAACGATGGGCATAGGGGCGCCGGCTGTCGTGGAAACTTTAAAAAGCAGAGGTATTCGAATGGAAATGGTGCTGGATGAGGGCGGTGCCGTGATCAATAAGGTTTTCCCGGGCGTAAAAAAGCCAGTTGCACTGGTTGGATTGAGCGAAAAAGGGGTTGCCGATATTGAATGTGTTGTCACCAGCAGGGGAGGGCATGCTTCGACCCCCGGTCGCTACAATCCGCTGGGTGTGATGAGTAGTATTATAACTCGGGTGGGGAAAAAACCTTTTCGGGCGCATCTGCCTGCTGAGACTCGAGAGATGTTCGAAGTCCTGAGCAGAGAAATGCCGTTTGTCTACCGAATTTTGTTTGCCAATTTATGGTTTTTCCGTGGGTTACTCACAGCCATACTGCCGAAGCTAAGCGGCGAAACAAACGCGATGTGCCGCAGTACATGTGTGTTTACGATGGCCGAGGGCAGCAGAGCCAGTAATGTGCTGCCGGATAGGGTGCGAACAGTGGCTAATTTAAGGCTTGCCGCGATCGATTCGGTCGAACACGCTCTGCGGCACATTATTGAACAGACAATGATAGCTTCAAAAAAAGCAATTACTGCCAATAAAACGCTTTCGGTTAAAGTCAATTTGATTCATGGACACGAAGCATCACCTTCTTCTACAACAACTTCCGACGCTTATGGCAAACTGTCAGAGGCGATTCGCGCAGTTTACCCGGAAGCGGT
>DATIKA010000154.1:0-6731 GCA_035478055.1 Candidatus Limnocylindrales bacterium
AGATAAGGAAGAGGGAGGCAGAACATTGTCCAATCTGGGGATTGCAATAATCGGAGGGACCGGGGTTTATAACCAGGCGCTATTGGAAAATGAAACAGGGCTGACGGTGGAGACAAGGTTTGGCACGGTAAAAATGCTTCAGGGCACGTACAAAGGGCGGGGGATATATTTTTTGGCACGCCACGGGGGCGGCCACACTGTTCCACCGCACTTGATAAATTATAAAGCCAATATTGCTGCCTTAAAGAAATTAGACGTTCACGCCATTATTGCCACGGCTGCCGTCGGTACCATGCGGCCGGAGATGCCTCCGGGCTGCCGGGTAATTATAGATCAATTTATTGATTTTACCAAGCATCGTGATCTGACATTTTATGAAGGTGAAGAGGGTTTCGTCGTTCATACTGATTTTACAGACCCATACTGCCCTGATTTAAGAGCGGCCATACTGCGGGCTGGTGCCTTTCTGGAGCAACCACTTGTCGACGGTGGTTGTTACGTGTGTTGTGAGGGGCCACGCTTTGAAACCCCGGCTGAAATAAAAATGTTCGAGCGATGGGGTGGGGACCTGGTGGGAATGACTAATGTCCCCGAGGTGGTGCTGGCCAGAGAAGCCGGGCTGTGTTATGCCACCATTGCCCTTCCCACCAACTTTGCGGCAGGTATTTCGGCCACTCCACTAACACATGAGGAGGTTTTGGATGAGATGAGCAAGGGCAAGCCGTTACTGGACAGGTTGCTGATGGCCTGCATTGAGGAAATAAAACCGGAACATGGTTGTAGTTGCGGCGAGGCCGGTAAATACTGGCCGAAGGGGCAATGAAAGTTTATGATTAAAAAGGAGTTGCCAACCATGTACTGGGAAGGTCGCCGGTTGTATTTGCTGGATCAACGGCTGTTACCACACAAAATAGAGTACCGCTGTTGTATTTCATGTGATGATGTCATAGCCGCCATAAAGGAGATGTGTGTACGGGGAGCCCCGGCTATCGGTATCAGCGCTGCTTATGGATTGGTGCTTGCTGCCTGCAAAGCTGTATCTGATGGGCATAATTCCAGACAGTTGCAACAGCATTTGTTTGCGGCTTCCCTTAAGTTGCGCCAGTCGCGTCCTACAGCGGTAAATTTAGCGTGGGCGTTGGAGAGGATGGAACAGTGGCTGGAAAGGCATATTGATGCCAACCCGGAAGAGATTTGTATAGGTTTGGAAAGAGAGGCTTATGCAATATTCGAGGAAGACCTGGAAAATAACCGCTTAATTGGCGCTTATGGATCAGAGTTGGTGCCCGAAAAAGCCCGCATCCTGACCCATTGTAATGCCGGAGCATTGGCCACAGCCGGATACGGCACCGCCATCGGCGTTATCCGGGCCGCTCACGAGCAAGGGAAAAAGGTGCATGTGTATGTTGATGAAACCAGGCCTTTGCTGCAGGGCGCCCGTTTGACGGCGTTCGAGCTGTGTGAGGAAGGTATACCGGCTACATTGATCACAGACAACTGTGCTGGCTACGTTATGTCAATCGAGAAAATTGATCTGGTGCTTGTAGGGGCGGACCGCATCACCCGAAACGGGGATACTGCCAATAAAATCGGCACTTATGCGTTAGCAGTAATGGCACATTACCACGGTATACCATTCTATATTGCCGCACCTCTTTCGACGATCGATCTTTCCATTGCCTCCGGTAAAGAAATTGTAATCGAAGAGCGTTCTTCATATGAAGTGACCCACATTGTTGACCGTTGTATCGCTCCGGAGGGGATGGCTGTTTTTAATCCTGCTTTTGATGTCACCCCGGCGGCCCTGATTACGGCAATTATCACCGAGCGGGGAGTGGTACACAGTCCGGATCGGCATAAGCTAGAAAAGTTATTTGATTACCAAAACTGAACGGTAATGAAGGGAGACTGCCGGATTGTCTAAACATCTCATTCGTGGGGCAATTATTATTCCGATTGACCCTGAAAGGCCGGATTATTTCGTCGGCGACATTCTGGTTCATGATGGCATGATCGAAACAGTTAGCGCATATCCCTTAGAGCTTGATCCGATGCAAGCCGATCAGATCACCGCAGGAGAAAAACTGATTGTGATGCCGGGCTTTGTCAATACACACGGGCATGCTGCGATGACCTTGTTCCGCAGCTATGCCGATGATATACCACTTAAAGATTGGCTGGAGAAGAAGATATGGCCAATTGAAGCGCGACTGGAGAGCGACGATATCTACTGGGGAACCATGCTCGCTATCGTTGAAATGCTCAAAGGGGGCACGACTACCTTTACTGATATGTATTTTTTCATGGATCGCGTTGCGCAGGCGGCAGCACAGAGTGGTATACGGGCAGTGCTTTCCCGGGGGCTGATTGGCTTTGGTGGCCGCAGCGAAGAGGGATTGCGCGAAACAGAAGCTTTGATCGAAAACTGGCATGGCGCTGAAGCAGGTCGCATCAATATAATTCTGGGCCCTCATGCTCTTTACACCTGCCCACCTGATTTCTTACACCTGGTGATGGACTTGGCCGGCCGGACGGAGCGGCCAATTCAGATTCATCTGGCCGAGACAGCGGGAGAAGTTGAAGATTGTCTGAAAATACATGGTTGCACCCCGGCAAAGTTATTGTATGACCTTGGCCTGTTTGATTACCGCGTTATTGCCGCTCATTGTGTGCATTTGAGTGATGAAGACATTCATTTGCTGGCTGAAAAAAGAGTCGGTGTAGCCCATAACCCGGGGAGCAACCTTAAGCTGGGCAGCGGTATTGCGCCTCTGGTTAAAATGTTGCAGGCAGGGATCAAGGTAGGTCTGGGAACAGATGGTGCTTCAAGCAACAATAATCTTGATATGCTCGAAGAGATGCGTCTGGCCACCCTCCTTGCCAAAGGCACTTATCATGACCCGACCATGGTTGGTGCCAGGACAGCACTTGAACTGGCCACCCGGCGGGGCGCCCAGGTGCTTGACCTGAACCGGGTTGGCAGCATCAAGGAGGGTTATAAAGCTGATCTCATTGGCATTAACCGTGATGTTCCTCATATGACGCCCCTTCACGATCCGCTGGCTCACGTAGTTTATGCAGCCGCGGCAGCCGATGTTCGGTTGGTGATGGTTGATGGAACGGTGCTGATTGAGAAAGGTGAGTTTAAATTGTTGGATGAGGAGAAAATTATGGCCGAAGCATCACGATGCGCTGCCCGGCTGACAGGAGGAGGAAGGTTATAATCAAGAAGCCCATGAAGCCGAAAAGCATTTTAATTACCAACGATGACGGAATCCATGCCGAGGGTATTCAACTGCTTAGCCAGACAATTTTTAAAAACAGCGACCGCTATTCTCTTTCTATCGTGGCTCCTGATCATGAACGCAGTGCAGTCGGGCATGCGATTACGATGCACCGCCCGCTCCGTGTGGAAAAGATCAATTTTTTGCATAACCCGGAGTTGATCGGTTGGGCGGTAAACGGCACTCCATCTGACTGTGTCAAACTGGCCGTGGAAGCGATTCTTGCCGATAAACCGGATCTGGTTATTTCCGGGATTAACCGGGGCAGCAACCTGGGAACAGACGTGCTTTATTCCGGTACTGTATCGGCTGCCGTCGAGGGTTTGATCATGGGTATACCGTCGGTTGCCGTATCTTTGACCGGGGGAGGAGATAAAAACGACTTCATCTTCGCTGCCCGTTTCATCTGTCGACTGATTCCGCAGCTTCTCGAAGGCTGCCTTCCTGCATCGACATTGATCAACATTAATGTTCCTCCCGGCGGAGATACCGTAAGAGGAGCACGGGTTACCACTTTGGGCAAACGTCGGTACCGGAACATATTTGATAAAAGAGTTGATCCGCGCGGCTCGATTTATTACTGGCTGGCCGGCGAGTTGGTCGAGAACGATCCGGAAGATGCTGACAGCGATACCAGGGCTGTACGCGACGGTTATATCTCGGTAACACCGATTCAATTTAATTTAACTAACCGCGCTGTAATGCCCGATTTAGAAACGATGCTTCAGAATATACCAATTGCTTGAGTGTAAGGTTTTTAAACTTGGTTTTTCAATAAAGGGAGGAATTGCCGGTGACACGGCTGGAGCCTGCAGGGTTAAATTGTTATCGCATCCCGCGACAGGGCAAAATGAATGCCGATGTTCTGGTCTATCTTAACCGGGCCCTTTACAAAACTTTTACAGAAGATCAATCGCTGCAGCAGCTAGTCGATGCTGCTTCGCTGCATGGTGTTGTGAGCCCGGTTGTCGGTATGCCGGATATTCATACCGGGTTCGGTTTGCCGATCGGTGGGGTTATGGCGATGGATGCTGCAGAAGGGTTGGTTTCTGCCGGCGCCGTGGGTATGGATATTAATTGCGGAGTGAGACTGCTGCGTACCAACCTGCTGGCCGCTGACCTGGACAAGCCGTTGCTACGACAGCTGATAAGCGCTATTGTGGATCGCGTGCCTAGCGGTGTCGGCAAAAAAAGCCGGCATGCCCCCTTAATCAGTAAACATTTTGAGAACTATCTGCAGCAAGGCGTCCCTTTTCTGATTGGTCAGGGTTTTGGCCGCCCGGAGGATTTATATGCGATCGAAGACGGTGGCGTTATGACCGGGGCAAAAATAGGTGCAGTAAGCAGGGAAGCGATTGACCGCGGGCTGCAGCTTTCCACAATTGGCGGAGGAAACCATTTTATCGAAATAGGTGTTGTCGATGATGTGATTGATCAGCACGCCGCGGAGTCTTTCGGGCTGAGGAAAGGCCGCCTCACGGTGTTTATCCATACCGGAAGCCGCGGTTTCGGACACCAAATCTGCAATGATTATTCAGTTTCAATGAAAAAACTGGCGGGGAAATATAAACTTGAAATTCCTTCGCCGGGTCTGGCGGCAGTCCCGATTAATTCCGCCGAAGGGAAGAATTACCTTAGCGCAATGGCCTGCGCCGCCAACTTTGCTTTTTGCAATCGCCAGTGGATAACAGATGATGTGCGCAAAGTTTTCCAAACAGTTCTTGGCGGCAACGACCGCGATTACGACCTGGGATTAATTTACGATGTAGCCCACAATACAGCCCGTTTTGAAGAGATAAAGGGGAAGAGGATGCTGATCCACCGGAAAGGAGCAGTCAGGGCACTGCCGCCGCAACATCCGGATACCCCTGTACAATACCGTTCTACTGGACATCCGGTACTAATACCCGGCAGCATGGGCACGGCTTCGTATGTGATTGTGGCTGAACCCGGAGTGGAAAAAATCTATAACTCGGTCAATCATGGCGCGGGAAGAGTGTTGTCCCGCCGCGCTGCCAAGCGGGAAATTACAGTGGAACAACTTAAAGAACGGTTGGCTGATGTAGTAGTCCTGGGCCGAAATTTTAAAGCGTATCTGGACGAGGCTCCGCAGGCGTACAAAGATATAGATTCGGTTGTGGATACTTTCGTGGAAATTGGCTATTGTCGTAAAGTGGCAAGACTGCTTCCGCTAGCTGTAATTAAGGGCGAAGGTGATGACAATTAAGTTTGGGACCGTTTGCCAAATGTTTCGGAATGGGGTGTTTCAGACTTGCATTCGCTATCAGATGCAATCACTATAAAAAACCTGTCCGTCACTTACCCGGGAGGAATAAAAGCACTCGAAGATGTCAGCTTCACAGTGAAAGAACAGGAGATATTTGGCTTGCTGGGTCCGAATGGTGCCGGTAAGACAACTTTGATCATGATCCTGACTACGCTGCTAATGCCGACAGCTGGTTCTGCATACGTGAAAGGGTTTGATGTGACGCGTTACAAGAACCAGGTGCGTATGAATCTGGGGTATGTTTCCCAGGATCTGTCGGTAGATGATGAACTTTCGGGGTTGGATAATCTTAAGTTGCAGGCCGGCCTTTATCATCTGGAACGTACCATCAGAAAGCAGCGTATCGATGAAGTGCTCGATCTCGTCGATTTGCACGATCGTGCCCGCGATAGGGTCGAAACTTACTCCGGGGGTATGCGTAAGCGCCTCGATATCGCCTGTGGTTTGATTCATCGCCCGGACATTCTTTTTCTGGATGAGCCGACTCTGGGTCTTGACATACAGACCAGGCACGAAATATGGCGCTATATTGATCGTCTGCGCGAAGAAGTGGGCATGACTATCCTGCTGACAACCCATTATATGGATGAGGCTGATTCGCTTTGCCAGCGTATTGCGATTATTGATCAGGGTAATCTCAAGGTGATTGATACTCCTGTCAATCTGAAAAGGCAGATGGGAGGAGAGGTGATTATATTTCAGTTCACGGAATCGGCTGCCGCGGACGCGGTGGAACTGGGAATCAAACGGTTAAAAGAACAATCTTTTGTCAGAGAGATTACCCGGAAAAATGACGATTATCTTCTATTAACTGGCAACAATGAAGAATCACTACCCCTATTCTTTAAGGTACTGAGTGGATTGCCGCTTCAATTAAAAAAAGTGACCTTGAAGGCGCCGTCTCTGGACGATGTCTTTCTTTACCATACCGGTCGTCAACTGCGTGAAAATAACGTCACGCAAGATGATATGATTCGTTCGCGTTTGAGCTTGCGACGAATCAGGAAAAACCGTTAAAAATTACTGTTTGTTCACATTCATCTCAGTTATAAGGTGGTTTTTAACATCAGTACCTATTACGGGCTTAAAGGTGCTTATTATGTTTTTTGGCGGGAAGCAAAGCGTTTTTTAAACCATAAGTTGCGTATTTTAATGTCTAT
>DATIKA010000155.1:0-3310 GCA_035478055.1 Candidatus Limnocylindrales bacterium
AGCGGAGAGTTGCTTGGCTCGATCAGTGCGGTTATCTCCACCGGCGGGCACGATTTATATGTGCTTGAACAGGCCGGGCAGGACAAGAAAAGCCTGATTCCGGCGGTAAAAAAGTTTATAAAGCAAGTTGATTTGGCTGCAAACAGAGTTATTGTGGAACTGCCGGAAGGCCTGCTTGACTTGTAAGGGAGTAAAGTTGCGATGAAAATTGATCTGGTCACCATATTCCCTGGAGTACTTGAGGGCCCCTTCAGTGAAAGTATGCTTAAAAGAGCTGTCGGGCAGGGGTTGGTCGAGATCAATCTTGTTGATTTACGCTTATTCACCCATGATAAGCACCGTCAGGTTGACGATGCTCCGTACGGCGGTGGTTTCGGTATGATCTTGAAGCCGGAACCTTTATATGAAGCCGTAACAGATCTCAAGCTGAAAGCAGGCGTCGATCATTCATGGGTGATACTGCTATCCCCGCAAGGGCGCACTTTTAACCAGCAGGTAGCCCGGGAACTGTCTTTGAAAAAACATATTATTCTGCTGTGCGGCCGCTACGAAGGCATTGATGATCGGGTTCGCACGTTGCTGGTAGATGACGAAATTTCCATCGGGGATTTCGTCCTTACTGGCGGTGAATTGGCAGCAGCGGTTCTGGTTGATGCAGTGGTTCGCTTGCTGCCCGGTTTTTTGGCCGAAGAGGCTGTGGTAAATGAATCATTTACTGATTCATTGTTGGAGCACCCGCATTACACCCGTCCGCCCGTTTTTCGGGGCATGGAGGTGCCGCCTGTTTTGTTGTCCGGTAACCATGGTGAAATTAAGCGGTGGCGGAGGCAGCAGTCTTTAATCCGAACTTTGGAGAAGAGGCCTGATCTGCTTCAAACAGCGGATCTATCGCCCGACGAGAAAGCTTATTTGGATAAAATCAAAGCAGAAAAGTAATCTTTAATTAATAGTTCACTATAATTACCCAGCAATTGAAGGAGGTTTATCAAAGTGGATATGATCAGAGAAATTGAAAAGCGGTATCTGAAAGAAGGTTTGCCGCTTTTTAATCCGGGAGACACCGTGAAGGTGCATGTAAAAGTGGTAGAAGGCGGGCGCGAGCGAACCCAGATTTATGAAGGTATAGTAATCAGGCGCCAGGGAAGTGGAGCAAGAGAAACTTTTACTGTCCGTCGTGTTACTTATGGTATTGGAGTTGAAAGAATATTCCCGGTTCATTCACCTTCCATTAACCGGATCGAGGTTGTGAAGCGGGGCCGTGTGCGAAGGGCAAAGCTGTATTATTTGCGCAAGCGAACCGGCAAAGCGGCTCGGATCAAAGAACTTCGTTAAGATTACGGAGACGATATGTATGAATAAGTGGAAAGATCTGTGGGATTGGGCTAAATCTATTCTTATCGCGATTGTCCTGGCGTTGTTATTTCGTTTGTTTCTTTTCGAAGTATTTGTAGTGGAGGGTAGATCTATGTACCCTACTTTGAATGAAACGGAGCGGGTGATCGTGAATAAACTGGTCTACCGCTTCACGGAACCCCGGTTAGGCGATATCGTAGTTTTTACACATGAACCGGGCCGGGACTTTATCAAACGTGTCATCGGTGTTGAAGGTAACACGGTTGAGATCAGAGATGGTAATGTTTATATCAACGGCACCCTGCTGGAGGAACCTTATCTGCTTGGTAATATCGATATACTTGATTATGGGCCGGTCGATGTGCCCCCGGGCTACTTTTTTCTGATGGGAGACTATCGCCATAACAGCATGGACAGCCGTGATCAACGGGTTGGTTTTGTGTCCATGGATTTGATTAAGGGGAGAGCTTTTTTCATCTTCTGGCCGCCCTGGGAAGCAAGAGTGATCAGCAACAAGGTGGAACTGCCTTGAAGGAGAGCCAATGGTATCCGGGCAATATGGCCAGGGCGATTACCCAACTGCGTCAGGATCTGAAGGTGGTAGATCTTGTGGTAGAACTTCTAGATGCCCGCGTTCCGATCAGCAGCCGAAACCCTGCCCTGATCCGCCTGCTTCAAAACAAAAAACACTTGATGTTGCTGCATAAGGCAGATCGTGGTGAAAATGCGGTTACCGAACGTTGGCTTGCCTATTTTAAAAGTATTGATCTACAGGCGCTGGCATTCAGTGTTCAGGTTCACCGGCACATGAACGATCTGCTTCGCTACCTGAAGCAGCAGGAATATAGCCTTGGGTATTCCAGGTTAAAACGTCCGCTCAGGCTGATGGTTGTTGGCATTCCCAATGTTGGGAAATCTACCTTGATCAACTGTTTCGTGAGTAAAGCGGTCACTAAAACTGCCAACCAACCTGGTATAACAAGAGGGCGGCAGTGGGTGCGGATTTTACCAGGAGTTGAACTATTGGACACTCCGGGAGTGCTTTGGCCGAAACTAACTGAGGAAACAGCATTACCTCTGGCAGTTGTTGGAGCGATACCGCCCAGCAGGTTGGATGTGCATAAAATGGCCCTGTGGCTCCTGGATCACTATATTGCCAGAGGTAAAGAGAAATATTTAACCGAACGCTATCGGGACTTGCAGCCAGGAACTGTTGACAGTATTTTTGAGCAAATCGGCTTTACTTATGGTTGTTTGCAAGCTGAAGGTAAAATTGATTTTGAGCGAACAGCAATGCTTATTTTAAGGGATTTCCAAAGTGGTGCTCTGGGAAGATTGTCACTGGAAGAACCGCCCGGCTGAATATTTTGCCGGTAGCTTCAGCAATGAAAGGAGACTGTCTGTTGCAATTTGAACAGATGACAATTGCTGCGCTGGCTGCGTATCTTGATCAGAACGAGCAACTGGGTGCTGTAGAAGAAGAGATGCTTCTGGCAGACCGAAGACGCGGCGTACATCTTCTTTTGGAACGTTACAAGAAACGGAAAGCATCACTGCAAAAAGAACATGTTCGTTTGCAAAAAATGTTAAGTGAAGAAAGCTATTTTTGGAAAAAAGGTTATGAGTTTGTGGCCGGTGTCGATGAGGCCGGGCGAGGACCATTGGCTGGGCCGGTAGCCGCCGCGGCGGTTATTTTGCAACCTGGTGTTCTGATAATCGGCCTGAATGATTCCAAAAAGTTGTCAGCAGGGCAGCGAGATGAATTATTTGTTCAGATCAAAAAATCTGCGTTGGGCACAGGTGTCGGTATCGCCACACGAGAAGAAATTGATCGGATGAATATTCATGCTGCTTCGATGCTGGCCATGAACCGAGCGCTTGAACAGTTGACGCATCTGCCGGAAATGGTTTTGGTTGATGGATTTCCGATCCGTGGCTGTAGAATAAAACAAAAAGC
>DATIKA010000156.1:0-6670 GCA_035478055.1 Candidatus Limnocylindrales bacterium
ATAATTTTGGTCGGTCGTCAGAGTGAGTTAGAAAAATCGTTGGTAGGGTTGGTGTACCCTGAAAAGCGGGTAGAGATACGGCATGCTGAAGATATTATTCAATGTGATGACGATCCCGGACTAACGATTCGCCGCAAGACAAATTCCTCTATGGTGACAGCGATGCAGATGGTTCGCTCTGGTGAGGCCGATGCTATTTTGAGCGCTGGCAATACGGGAGCGTTAATGGCAGGCGGCCTTCTTTTTTTAGGTCGTTTAAACGGCATCAGTCGTCCGGCTCTGCTTACACTTATGCCAAGTTTCAGAGGTAAGTCGGTTTTGTTTTTAGATGTTGGTGCAAACATGGATGCAAAGCCAGAACAGCTTTTGCAGTATGCTTTCATGAGCCGCATTTACGCCCAGCAGATACTAGGTTGTTCCGAACCAAGAATAGCATTGTTAAATGTCGGTGTAGAGCCAAATAAAGGAAACAGCCGGATGCGGAAAGCTTTCACTTTATTTGATGAGCATGTGCCTGGCTTTTGTGGCAATGTTGAAGGCACGGACATTTTTTTTGGTGCTGCCGATATTGTCGTGTGTGACGGCTTCGTCGGGAACATCCTTCTTAAAACGGCCGAAGGTTTATCCAGAGCCATTTTGGGATATTTTAAGCAGGGTATAAGCACCAAGGTTAGCTATAAGTTGGGAGCCTTATTATTGAAACCTGTGTTTCATGATTTACGCGACAAAGTTGATGACTCCGGTTATGGTGGTGCCCTGCTTTTGGGAGTAAACGGACTTTGTATCAAATGTCACGGTTCTTCAAAAGCAAGATCAATCGAACAGGCTTTGCTTATTCAGGCTTATCCCTTTGTTAAAAAGGATGTCATCAAACAGCTTCAGGAAGCGCTACACGACATAAGTGAATGTTGGACTTAGATCTAGGGCGCTATTGATCATTTCAAAAGAATTGGTATACTGATTAATAATGTTGGTATAGTACCCGAGAGGAGGTGAATCGGTGAGCGTTGAGGCAAAGGTTAAAGCTATCATAGCTGATCAGCTTGAAGTAGCAGTTGATAAGCTTAAGATGGAAACAACATTCGAGGATATTGATGCAGATTCACTTGATATTGTGGAACTGGTTATGGCTCTGGAAGAAGAATTTGATCTGGAAATTTCCGACCAGGAGATTGAAAACATCAAGAGTATTGGTGATGTGGTGAAATATATTGAGTCGGTGCTTTAGTCAGCGTTCTGTTAGAAATGATATACGGTACGTCGGTACCTTTCCTCTTGATTGCTCCTGACCAATACGGCCCAGGAGCTTTTTAAAGTATGCTTTAAGTTCAGCGTATTACTGCCAGCGTGTCTGAACAGGTGTGTTCTGGAGGGTTTGCAGAAACCTGAAGCGGCATAAGCATAAAACCAGAAACAACTGTTGGCCACGTAATCCTTTCGCAAAAACCAAGGAAGAGGCATGAACATGAATTACCCGGACCGGATTCAAGCATTTGCAGGTAGGGTTAACTGGAAAATTAAAGATTACAGGTTATACGAGCAGGCACTGACGCACAGTTCTTATGCGCACGAGAAGGGCAATGGCCACAATCACAATGAACGCCTGGAATTTTTGGGCGATGCTGTTCTTGAGTTAATTGTCAGTGATTATCTTTATCGTACTTATCCGCATTTGCCCGAAGGGAAGCTAACCAAACTTCGTGCGGATCTGGTTTGTGAGGCTTCGCTGGCCAGGCTCGCATTCGAATTAAGCTTGGGGCAGTTTTTACACCTGGGAAAGGGAGAAATGCTGGGTGGAGGAGCCAGTCGTCCCGCTCTGCTGGCCGATGCAGTAGAGGCTTTGATCGGGGCTCTTTACCTTGATCTTGGCCTGGATGAATGCAGGCGTCTTGTAACAGCGCTGTATCAGCCGGTTCTGCTCGATCTGGAGGACGGGATTTTACAACAGGACTATAAAACATTGCTCCAGGAATTTTCGCAGGCACGTTTCGCAGTAACGCCGGTTTATCGGATCGTTCATGAAAGTGGTCCTGATCATGGCAAGATTTTTGAGGCTGAAGTTGTTTTGACATCCAAGGCAGTTGGGTACGGACATGGGCGCAGCAAAAAAGAAGCGGAACAGGCGGCAGCAAAACAAGCTTGGAACAAACTTACTCCTTGATGCTGATAATTACAGGTTTTTCTATAATGATAACATGTGCGATGCCTACGAATATTGGAAACATGGGAGATTAACATTCATCTGAAGTCCAAAGCGGTATTTTCGTTCAGCAACAGCTAAGACTATTTCTAGTTTAGGAGTCGGAAATATGTACCTGAAGCGCATGGAATTGTTCGGTTTCAAATCTTTTGCTGAAAAGTCAGAACTGGATTTCAGCCCGGGGATTGCGGTGGTAATCGGACCAAATGGTTGTGGTAAAAGTAACCTGGTCGATGCAGTGCGCTGGGCACTTGGAGAACAGAGTGTAAAATCGCTTCGTGGCGCTCGCATGGATGAAGTTATATTTTCTGGCAGTGAGAGTCGAAAGGCCCTCAATTTTGCTGAAGTATCGCTTACCTTTGCCGACGCGGGTACTTTTTTGAACCTTGATTACAATGAGATCACTGTTACCAGGCGTCTGTTTCGAACCGGAGACAGTGAATATTATATCAACAAATCTCCCTGTCGCCTCAAAGATATAACAGAGCTTTTTTTAGATACCGGCTTGGGCAAAGACGTCTATTCGGTGATTGGACAGGGGAAAGTTGATGAAATTATCAACAGTCGACCCGAAGAGCGCAGGGAAATATTCGAAGAGGCCGCCGGCATTTTAAAATATAAATTACGAAAAAGGGAAGCACGACGTCGTCTGGAAGAAACAAGGGAAAACCTGGTACGAGTTCAGGATTTAATTTTTGAACTTGAAACTCAGATCGAACCGCTGCAATCCCAGGCGGAGATTACGCATCATTACCGCGCATTGCGGCAGCGCGTCGAACATGAAGAAAAAAACCTTCTCTCCTTTCGCTTGCAAGGATCCCGGGCTCAACTCAACCAGGTCAACAAACAACTGCAAGTGGTAAACGATGCCCTGATAGCTGTTGCTGCTCAGAGCGGACTTCTGGAAGAAGAGCTGCAAAACTTGAAAAGCCAGCAGCAGTTATGTCACCGGGCAAAGGTGGAGCAAGAGCAAAAATTAAATGCGCTTACAAGATCAGTGGAATACCAGGACAGCGAGCTGAGGTTGCTGCGTGAGAGAGAAAGCCGTCACCAGGAACAGCTCGCACAAAATAAGCAACGGGTTCAACAGGTTGATCATTTGCTGGCAGAACTGGCAGAAAAAAAATCATTATCGGAACGGGATCTGCTGGCAAGAACAGAAAATCTGGATCTGGCCGAAACAAAGCTGGAGGGTCTACAACTTGCACTGGTTGAACTTGAAGCCGGTGTGCTGTCGAAAGAACTGGAAGAACAGCAAGAGAAAATATACCAGGCCGGTGCCCGTAAAGAATCTGCGTTGTCAACTATTGAAGAACTAAATCGACGCCTGGCGCGGTTGCAACTTCAAAAAAACACCCTGGAAGAGGAAAGAGGCGACTTGCAACAGAAACTGTCCCAACTGCAGGAGAGCCGCGAGGCGATGCTGGCACAGGCTGAAGATGTGCGCGAACAGCTTGCTGCTGCTATAGCGCAGGAAAAAGAGGCAGTTGAGCGGCAGGAACAGGAAAAAAAGGATAGTTTAAACCTTTCTGCACAGGAACAAAAAAAGAAGGAAGCTCTGTACGGCATTAATAGCCGCCTTAACCTTTTGCAGGAACAGGAAGTGACACTGACTGGCTACTACCGCGGTGTCAAAGAAATTATGCAGATTCAGTCTTCTTTGCCCGGTGTGTTCGGACCTGTCGTTGACCTGGTTTCAGTTGACGAAAAATATATCCAGGCGATAGAATTCGCCCTCGGCGGAAGCCTGCAGTATATTGTTGCCGCTACCGAAGATGCTGTAAGAGAGGCCATTCGTTTCCTAAAAGATAACAATCGGGGTTGGGCCACATTTTTACCATTGGATATCCTTCGCCCTGCCGCTGATCCTCTTGAGCGTTATCCTGGCTGGCGCGACCTGGACGGAGTTCTCGGCAAGGCTTCGGAGCTGGTCAAGACAGATCCGGCTTATCAGAAAGCAGTAGATTACCTGATGGCTTCAATCCTGGTCTGCCGTAACCTTGAAGATGCATCAAAAGCAGCGCGGTTTATCAAGCACAGTTGTCGTGTGGTTACTCTTGATGGTGAGGTAATCAATCCGGGCGGATCCATCAGGGGGGGCAGCTTGCCCAAACGTGATGCCAGTTTACCGTTGGGCAGACGCAAAGAAATTGATGCGCTGCGCAAACAACAGGCGCTATCAGAGGCCGATTTAAGCAAAATATCTGCTGAACTCAATAAAGCCAGAGACAAATTTGTAGATGCCGGAAACAGTGTAGCAAAAGCAGCAGAATGCCGCCAAAAGCTGCAAGAACAGCTAGTTATTTTACAGAATAAAACCGAAACGGTTATGCGCGAAGAAAGCATTCAAGTTGAACGCTATCAGGCGGGGCAAATCATCTCAGGGCAGTTGGCAGCAGAACACGCAGAAAGCAGTCAGCGTTTGACGAGCTTGCAACAGCAAGTTGAAATGTGTAACCACGATACTAGACATTTAGAGAACGAGTTGGCCGGGAAAAAAGAGAGCTATCAGCGCTTTCTCGACGAAAAGAAACAGTTTGAAACAAATATAACCGAAACTCTTGTTAAAATAAATTCCTATCAGGAACAGCTAGAAACACTGGTTGCGCGAATCAAAGAGCTTACAGAAAATTTCAATAAACCAACGCTTGAAAAACAGGAAAAAAACCTTGAGTTTGAAAAAATTCAGCGCGAGCTGATTGATAATCAAGCTGCACAGAAACGCATTGCTGCCGCCCTGGCAGATCTGAATGAAGAAAAGGCTGGACTGATTGTTGAACTGGAAAGCCGGAACAAGCTGGCCAACCAGATTGAGACAGCCCTGATGGAGCTTGAAGAGAAGGGTAAGCGGTTGCAAAGCCAGAATTATCGCCAGGAAAAGCGGGAACGGGAGCTTTCGGTGGAGCAAACCAGATTGCAGACAGAGATCAATTATCAGGAAATACGTTTCAAAGAGCTTTTCCGAACCCTGGATTTAGCGTTGCTGGATACGGATTATAACCAGGAAGAAAGCCAGCGTCTGGTTGATAACCTGAAAGAAGATATGGAAGCGCTTGGAGAAGTTAACCTTGGCGCTATTGAAGAGTTGGCCAGGTTGGAAGAAAGAATTAATTTTCTCAAAAGCCAACAGGAAGATCTGCATAACGGCGAGATTGCGCTAGGTAAGGTGTTGGCTGAAATCGATCAAAGAATGGAATTTTACTTCACCCGTGCATTTGAAACCATCGGTAATAACTTTAGCCAAACTTTTCAGGAATTATTTGATGGTGGCAAGGTAATTCTGAATTTGAGTGATAAAAATAATATACTGGAAGCAGGAATTGAAATTGTGGCGCAGCCGCCCGGGAAAAAATTGCAGAACATATCACTTCTTTCTGCCGGGGAAAAAGTGCTAACGGCCATCGCACTGGTTTTTGCCATTTTGCGCTTCAAGCCAGCCCCATTTTATTTGCTTGATGAAGTAGAATCGGCCCTCGATGATACCAATCTGGCTCGCTTTACCAGTTTTTTGAAACAATCATCAGAGCAGGCCCAATTTATTTTAATTTCGCATCGCAAAAGAACCATGGAAGGGGCTTCAGTTCTCTATGGTGTAACCATGCCTGAGCCCGGCGTGTCGCGTCTGGTGTCGCTTAAAATGGAGCATAATAAAATTAGCTGGGGGAACAAACTGGCATGAGCCTGATTGATCAATTTAAAAGAGGTCTTGCCCGGAGCAAATCTGGTTTTGTCAGTAGACTAGATCATTTGCTGGGAAACGGAGAACTGAATGAGGCTTTTTACGAAGAACTGGAGGAAATTCTTGTTGCCGGCGATGTAGGTATTCAAACCAGCCTGAGACTGGTTGAAAAGCTAAAGGAAGAATCATTACGCCTGAAGATAAAAGACAAAAGCGAAGTTAAAGGGCTGCTGATGCAATTGATAACTGACTTGATGGAAATTCCGGCAGAATTGTCGGTCGAAACCAGCGAAGGTCTGCGCGTGATCTTGCTGGTGGGCGTCAATGGTTCAGGGAAGACAACCACCGCTGCAAAGTTGGCTCATCACTATCGATTACAGCAAAAAAATGTGATGTTGGTGGCCGGTGACACTTTTCGAGCCGCGGCTGTCGATCAGCTGGAAATCTGGGCAAAACGGGCCGACGTTGCCATTTTAAAACAGCAGTCCGGTTCAGATCCGTCAGCGCTTTTTTTCGATGCCATGAATGCTGCGCAGGCAAGGCAAGTAGATGTATTAATCGGTGATACGGCAGGACGCCTGCACACCAGGTATAATCTGATGGAAGAACTGAAAAAGATCTATCGTGTGATTAATCGTAATATGCCGGAAGCACCGCACCAGGTGCTGTTGGTAATTGATGCGACCACCGGGCATAATGCCATTGCCCAGGCAAAAAGTTTCAATGACGCGCTGCCGCTTACCGGATTTATTTTGACTAAACTTGATGGTACAGCCCGTGGGGGTATCGTG
>DATIKA010000157.1:0-2197 GCA_035478055.1 Candidatus Limnocylindrales bacterium
GTCCTTTAGCCTGTCGAGCTTTCTCAATGATCTGCCGCACGTCATCTTTTGATGCATTTTTAGCTTCTTCCAGTTGTTTGACGATAATATCTTGTTGAATAAAATCAGCGGTCTCCCATAAATCTGTTTGTTTCCTTGCCAAATTCCTAGCCATAGATACTCCGCCTTTCCGTAATCTTATTTGTATCCTGTAATAATAGATGCTGCAGTGCAGGGAATGGCGATAAGGCCCGGGGTAAAATCCCCATGAGGTGGGCAATACAAACACCGTAGTTCACGATGGGTACTTTCGCCGCCCTGGCCTGGGCGAGACGAGCCAGCATTTCACGCCTATTGATCATACAGGCACCGCAGTGAATAATCAGCTTATAGTCAGATAAGTGGTCGGGAAAGCCACCACCGCTGGACCATTCGAAACAGAGTTCGCCACCTACTTTTTGTTGCAACCAGTGGGGAAGTTTGGTTCTGCCAATATCATCTTCCACACGGTGGTGTGTGCAAGCTTCGGCCATTAAAATTTTATCGCCGGGTTGGAGTGTGTTGATGCTGCCGGCACCGGCCACTAGCGTTCCCAGGTCTCCCTTACAGCGGGCAAACAGGATTGAAAAAGATGTGAGCAATATATCCGCAGGTGTATTAGCATCAACTTCCAGAAATGCCTGCGAATCGGTGATCACGATTTTAGGTTTTTTCTTGAACTGGGCAATGGCTTCTTTCAGTTCCTGTACCCCGACCACCAGGGAAATAGCACCATGGTCGAGAATGTCGCGCATGGTCTGTACCTGCGGCAGAATGATACGGCCTTTGGGTGCCGCTTTGTCGACGGGGATCACCAAAACAGCTGTTTCGCCAGGTTGTAACAGGTCGCCTACGATTTTCAGATCGTCCCAGGTGGATGGAGCAGATCGGATGATCGCCACTTTTAGTTCGGTAATTCCTTCGCCGGTTACCGTGCTGACCACCACCGGGTCCAAACCAAATTTCTCCTGAAAACTCATCTTGATCGCATCGGTAACCGGGTGCTGATCTGCTTTATTCAGCACTATAACTACTGGTACATTTCTTTCACGGCATAGTTCAAAAATTTCTTCTTCAAAAGTGGATACAGCATTGCCCGCTTCCAATACCAGTAATACCAGGTCAGTTTTACTTAAAACTTCTCTCGAGCGCTTGACACGCAGCGCCCCAAGTTCACCTTCATCGTCTATTCCCGCCGTATCGATCAAAACCACTGGCCCAATAGGTAAAATTTCCATGGACTTAAACACCGGATCGGTTGTTGTTCCCGCCACGGTGGAAACTATCGCTACAGGCTGGTTTGTCAGAGCATTGATTAGACTGGATTTGCCGGCGTTTCGGCGCCCGAAGAAGGCGATATGGAGCCGGTTCCCTCTAGGAGTATGATTCATCTTATCTCCCCCATTGATATAAAATTCACATGAATCGTGCCACTGCAACCTTGTTTGCGGGACTATAGCATATGTCGCTGTTGTAGCACAGGAATCTATTTTTACCCTGCCTGGTAGAAGCATTCTTTCGGGCTGTGACCGGCATCGTCAGCTACCGTTCGGCCAAGCGAAGCTATAATTCCTCCGATGCAGTTGCGGCAATGGGCCGGGTTATCGTCCAAACAAATTTTATCGGGATAAATTTCGTACATCCGCCTATATTTGTTCGGTGATACATTGGGCATGACAACATTGGCTCCGGATTGCAGCGCGCGCTGCCGTCCCTGCCGATCAATGCTTCCCAAAGCAGTGGTAGCCGGCAGGTGAACATATGGCATTAACAGGCGGGCAATAGCGATCATTTTAAGTGTCATTTCTAATGTGCCGCACGTGGCCCCACCTAATGGTGTCAGTGGATTGGGGATAAATGGACCAATTCCTGCCATTTCTACATCTAATTTCTGCAGAAATATCAGGTCGGCAGCCAGCGCTTCCATAGTTTGCCCCGGCAGGCCCACCATGCAGCCAGATCCCACCTGGTAGCCGAGTTCACGTAACCAGTACAAATTCTTTTCGCGGTTCGCCCATGCCATGTCCGGGTGCAGCGCCATGTAGAGCTGTAAGTCTGCTGTCTCATGCTTTAAAAGATATCGGTCGGCGCCTGCTTCGCGCCAAAGTTTGTATTCGTCCCGGCTGCGCTCACCAATACTGAGTGTGACCGCCAGGTCTAATTCGGTTTTGATCCGGTG
>DATIKA010000158.1:0-5934 GCA_035478055.1 Candidatus Limnocylindrales bacterium
GGCCGCTGCTGCTACATCAATAAACAGGCGTAGCGTGCGGGTGTTGTCAACACAGCCGCCCACAGCCAGCACGGGCGGAATGTCGAGTTCGCGACAGACCTGGGCCAGCGCCGGTGCGGCCATCTCGGCCGCCGCCGGCGTACAGAGGCCGGCGTTTAAGAGCGCATGTGAAGAACAGCCGGTTGTCGTCACTAGGATACCACCGGCAATCAACTTTTTAGCAATCGTCACATGGTTGTATTCATAAGGTACCTTAGGATTATTGCAGCCGACCACCGTAGCCAGGCCCTTGATTTTTCCCTCCTGTAAAAGCCGCGCTATCTGCTCCGGACCGCCGAAACGCTCCATTATTGCTTCGTAACTCCAGCCGCTGACGGCAGCCGTCGTCGTCTGCGGGATGCGGATACGCGAGCGGTCACGTGTCGCGTACGCCTCCACGGCAAGTCGAGCCACCTCCAGCGCGTCCTCGTCCAACTGCTCCGGCTTTTCCGGGTCAAAGGGAACATGCACAGCACCAGGAATACGGTTTGATGAACATGTGGTGATAAGGCGGGTGCCATAACAGGATGCCACCTGCTGCATGCTGGGCAGTACGCATTGCATATCGACCACTATGGCATCGACCGCTCCCGTCCCCAGCGCCAGTTCCTGCCCCATGATGTTAGTCACTGTTGAAATACCGTAACGGGCCAGCAGTTCATCTCCTGTACAACACAGACCAGCAATCACAATACCGGCCGCGCCCAGCTCTTTGGCCCGTGCCTGGATTTCCGGCAAGCTTAGTTTTTCCAGGATTTTCTCTACCATCACCGGTGAGTGGCCATGAACCAGAATATTGACATGGTCAGCCTTAAGCACTCCGTAGTTGACGGTCGTCACCCGTGGTTTGGGTATGCCGTAAAGGATTTCCGTAGCCAGCGAGGAGCCAAATAGCGTGCTATAACAGTAGGCGAGCGCCGCCCGCAGTTCCTGACCAGCCATGGCTCGCCAGTCGGAACAGCCACCGAGCGTCGTCATATGCAGTGCCTCCAAAACCTCGTAAGCCGCCGAACGTGGCATAACTCCAAGGAGCTCCCAGGTTTCCTGCCGCTCCTGCGGTGCATAGGCGGCAAGCATCGCCATCGGCTCGGCCTCCATACGCGACAGGTCAGCAAGCAAAATATCGGCCACCTGTCCGGCTACCTCTGTTACTGGACGTGTTGTGTCTGCCCCGAAACGACCCGCTAGGTCCAGAAGCCGTTCCGTCCCCCGTAGAGGGATAGCAGCTTTTCCAGTAGCAGCTGCCCGGATGGCGAGATAAATTTCATGGGCATGGCGGGCGTGAGCCGAAAGTCCGGCCACGAGTGCCCGCAGGATATTACTGATAATGACGGCGTTTTGGTCTTTACCGCAGATACCGGTCGGATTTTTCTCTGAAATACGGCACGGCCCCCACTGGCACATGCGGCAACACAACCCCCGCAGCCCAAAGCCGCACTGGGGCTGCTGGCGCTCGAAACGGTCAAAGCACGTCTCGCAGCCATCGCAGTCCATTTTCTCAAGCAATTCCTGCGTGGCTGGGTTTGGCGTCAGCTTTTGCACGTCTTCCTTCCCCGGCATCTCTGCGTTCAGCAGCGGCACATTGTATTTATACTTCATTGTTTAGACACCTGCATTTCTGCTTACTCCTGGAAAAGAACGGTAGAAAGGTAGCGCTCACCTGTATCCGGCAAGACAACGACAATGACCTTGCCCCGGTTTTCCTCGAGGCGGGAAAGGGAGAGAGCTGCATAGGCTGCTGCCCCGGAGGAGATGCCGACCAGCAATCCTTCTTCCCTAGCCAGGAGCCGCGTCGTTACCAAAGCGTCCTGTTCGCTGACCTGGATAATCTGGTCGATGACGTCCACGTCTAGGATTTCCGGAACAAAACCGGCGCCGATACCCTGGATTTTATGCGGACCAGGCATACCACCGGAAAGCACTGGAGATGCTGTCGGCTCTACTGCCACAATACGCAAGCTCTTTTTCCTCGGCTTGAGGACCTGACCCACGCCGGTAATGGTTCCACCGGTGCCTACACCGCTCACGAAGATGTCCACCTGTCCGTCTGTGTCACTCCAGACCTCTTCAGCCGTAGTCTCCCGGTGGATTTGCGGGTTGGCGGGGTTTTTGAACTGCTGGGGAATAAACGCCCCCGGAGTTTGGGCCGCTAGTTCCTCCGCCTTGCGGATAGCGCCCTTCATCCCCTCCGCCCCGGGAGTAAGCACCAGTTCGGCGCCGTACGCTTTTAACAAATTGCGCCGCTCCACCGACATGGTCTCCGGCATGGTCAGAATCAGCCGATATCCTTTGCCGGCGCAGACGAGCGCCAGTCCGATGCCTGTATTGCCGCTCGTCGGTTCGATTATGACCGACTGTCCATTAATGACGCCTTGCTTCTCCGCCGCCTCAATCATGGAAATACCGATACGGTCTTTGACACTGCCACCGGGGTTAAACGACTCCAGCTTCACCAAGACTTCGGCATAACCGTCGTTTACTTTGTGTAGCCTCACCAGTGGCGTTCCGCCAATCAGTTCCGCAACATTGTCGTAAACCCTACCCATTTATTATCCTTGCCTCCCGTTAATATCTCATATTCGGCACCCTTGATGATATCCTGAGATATTTTTGATAAGTCGATAAGTTATATGTTGAATCGTAGAGGGCGGCAATCGCTTGTTCCCCGACCAGCACGATAGAAGGTGCGTTCTTACGCAAACGTCAGTATTCTTAGTGTCTGGTGCATGGCAGCCCCCATAAAAATCGGACAGCAAAGTTATTCATCGGCCATGTCTAATAAAACCCATACAAGTGACTTGTCATGTTACTATGTTCATCATCCCACTCCACAACCTCGTTAATGAAATCTACGAATCTTATCGTTTCCAATATTTGTTGGCCAGCGCCAAGATGAGCGGAATTGTGCGTTTTTGTACTTCCGCGCTAGATGCATATTTTCTCTTTACTGGCTTTCAATTGCGTTTTGGCCGTTTCTTTTGTTTTGTCGATTTTATTGCCATGATGAGAATCCTCCTACCCAAAGGCAGACTTTTGACCCCATCACAATCCACGGTTCTTCCATTGTCCAGTATTTTTTGCCTGCTACACGGCATTTTTTTTGATATTCACAAATCTTGTATCGCTAATTGCGTTTTTAACTTACTCTCTCCTTGGCCGGCAGAGGATTAATCTGCTTAAATGCTTTGTAGCAGGATGGTAATAAATATTTGGTTAAATCAGGAAAGGTGCCGGATATGAGTTAATATAGTAATCCTATATGTTTAATTGGGTTTATACTACTCCCTCTCTGTTTGCTTGTCAAGCGAAAAATGCCCCTGCACAATACAACAGTTGACAATCTTGCTGAGGTTAACACGGGTCTTTGACACTTTCATTACGAGAATTGCCTCTAAAAGCTTGAAAAGGTTTATTTTTTTCAATGTCATTAACTCAAGGCTTTGGCCTATATAAAGAGTCTTTCACTGTTTAACTTTTTAGGGAAGCAACCGTTATTTGACAAATTAATTGTGGGCAATTTTAGTTTTAGGCAGTATTAGCTTCTGAAGATGGTTTTCGAACATACAGCGATAAATGAAGCCCACCGCCGTCCGCATCAAAAAGAAGTAATTAATAGCTCTTTTTCTTGAGCTGGCATATTTGCCGGCAAATTGACCTTTAGTTCTTGGGAAATGTCGTCCCTTGCGCACAGGAAGAAGGTTTCGTTCTATTTCATTAACAATAGAGTTCATGCACGCGTTTCGCTTGCGGTCGTTTTTTTCAAGGATAAAATAGATAAGCTCGTCTTTCATAATGCCGATTGCAATGTTTTTATTAATGGCCATAACATGCTTGCTGCGCTCATTAGTTTCCTGTTCTAGTTCCGTTTGTGCTTCGAGTACTATGTCATTGATTATATTACACAGATAGACGGTAGGATAAATATCCTGCTCTAACAAAATCGGCTTTGTTCCGGTGAAGTTCTCAATGCCAAGCTTGTTTTTAAGATCATCAAAGGCAGTTTCAACCTCCCATCTCATGGTCTAGAGGTCCGCAATTTCATTTATAGTGAGCCCATTGAAGTTCAGATTAGTGGCCAGGTATTCATAAGCACCGCTTTTCAACATCACACGGACCAGGCGAAGCTTTATACTGCCTGCTTTGGCTAATTTTTCTCCAGCAGAGGTACCTTGGTGCGGGTTAATCCTGATCGCATCAAAAACAACCTCAGCCAAACAATCATCACTTGTCATCTGACTTTGTTCTTTCTTGAAGGTGGCAGACAATAGCCTGACCAGAAACTTTTGCTAGCGTTCAATAAGGTCCAGAAAAAATTCTCCCGACGGGTAGCTGCGATCAAATATGATCACGCAAGGGTGCGTCCCGATCACTTCCCGCATGTTGTCCATATGAATTCGTGCTTGTTCACGCTCGCCAAATTTCCAGCGGTTGATGCTGCAATCAATGATCATTCTGTTCAGGGTATCATACAAACATGAAATGCTCAGCTGCGCCTGTGGCTTCACTTTTTTTCTGGAAAAATTTCCATATACCGCCAAGTTCTCACATGTTGTGGGAAAATTGATGGCCGATCCATCCGCTGCCCAGATCAAGTAATTGGTTTTCTTTTTCACCATTTCCGGATCCTGATAGAAGCTTTTGGCATGATGTCTGGCCAGAGCCAAAAATGCAAAAGGATTCAACTTCAACCGTTGTTTTAAGTAGCCAGCCTTAGATATGGTTTCTTTCAAACCCAGTATTTTAGTAAAGTATCTCAATTCCATATAAAGTGTTCTCCCTTTCCTCAGTAATACGGTGAGCAGCAAGTAATTAAGAGGCATTTTCCTTTTCCGGGTGAAATAAGTTTTACTTAATTCCCTACACAGATTAGCAAAAGCGAACGATGCCCTGATGGCTTATTGTATCCTGGAACACCTGGCCAAGCAGAACCTGAGCGCAAAGGCGACTACTCACCAACTACTGAAAGAGTTCGCCGCCATCATCTTTTCGGAAGGAGAGATGCCAGATGGAACCTATTTTCAGACTGTCAGCAATGTCTAAGAACGGCACATTCGACTGATCAACAAACTTGGTTTTGCTACAGGCAGTTATGCTGAAATTTCTGAAGTGCGATGAGAGTGAACTGTAATTTATGTTGCTGCAGTGTTCAATTCAATCGGGGCCACCTGCGAAATATGGGCTTAGGAGAAAGGTACTGGTAGCGAGTGGACGAACAGTCACTTTGAGCTAAGAGAACAGCCGTTCCGTTATAAATATTTTGCTGGAGACCGTTAAACAACAACAGATCCGCAATGCCCGGTTTGTACTGGACAAGGAACGGCAGACCGTGTCCTGTTTCGGGCCAATTCCCGTGAGCAGCTAGCGATACCTGCCGTAAACAGAATGGGCAAGGTTAACTATTTCTCCATCTTCAAAGTCAAAGAGCACGTAAGAAAGCTCTTTCCGGGACTGGCCGGCCTGGATACACAAAGTCTGGCCCAGCTTCAGCGCCCAAATTTGCCCATTAAACTCTGGCGCTTCGTGAATGTGGCCGTGAATTGAAAGCAGCGGCTGCTTTTCTAACAGAAAGTTATACACCGCCAAGCTGCCGACTTCTACCCCGCTACCGCAAAGATCCAGACCCAGATAAGCGGGTGGTTGATGGATCAGCCATATGGATTTGGAGATATCTTTAACCCGGGCGGCCAGGTTATTCAGGGAGACAGACATGGGCGGTTTGGTAAGGAGATACGTTTTCAAATCAGGAATTTCTTCAATCTCATTCGTCCGGCTAATGGTAACAGGCCGTCCCAACTGCAAAGGATCGATATAGGTGTATTCCGGGGATTCAGCAACGACCCAATATTTATAACCGAAGGGATAGTCCCTGATCCAGGGGCAGCCACAGATCTCATA
>DATIKA010000159.1:0-4128 GCA_035478055.1 Candidatus Limnocylindrales bacterium
ATGGCCCCTGATAAAAAAGGCCTTTACAAAGATGACCGGGGCAACCGCTACAGCAAATGGTACATCCCCCTCAAAGATCTCAATAAATAAGGGGCACTTCAGGAATTATAATGGCGAACCGTTTGCTAATCAGTTCATACTGCCACTATATTGCTGATGATACTGCTGATGATACTGCTGATGAAATCGCTGGAACCATCCCCGCCGTGGTTTAGCAATGCAGCATATTAAGCAAACTTTCGCCTTCGCTGTAACCCTTCGCAGTAGTGCCAGGTAGTTTTAAAAATATATGTTTACTTTTATATTGTCTTGTGTTCGTATGAACAGCAGAATTCGCAAAATTTGGCGTTCTTTTGACGACAGGAAAAATACTACCAGTTGATCGCAAAACACAGTCGTCAAATACCGCCAATAATGATAAAACGGTTTGTGAATAGGCAACTTACCTGTTAAGGCACTTCTGCCCATCGAGTAACATTTGCATTTTTTCCTATCACAAAATAGTTATCGCTATCCCAAAAATAAGACAGGAGAAACGTCCCCCTGTCTTTTCACGCCGCTATGCTTTGCGACGCTTGCGCAGCAATGAGGTTCCTAGTACTGCCATCAGGATTACAGCTAGAGCGGCGAAAACCAAAATGTAGGGAGTTGAGGCTTCCCCGGTGTCTGTGGACTCGAGAGCAAGGCTTCCATCGTCCGCTTCGGGTGCATTGGGTTCAATTTCAGTAGTAGTCACGAAAACCCTACCCTGAGGTTCCGCGGGAGCAAGGCGCTCATCTTCCGCCTCCAGTGCATTAAATTCGTCATCAGTCAGCACAATTTTTTGATCCACCCTGACACGCACCTGTATTTTTTGTTCAGTAGCAAGCCCACTGTTAATTACCGCTTCAATCATGTACACATCGATTTTGGCGTTCCAAAATTCACGCACCCAGCCATCTGTAATCGTGATGGCTGCGGGTTCGATATTGTGCGTCGCAGCAAGATGATTTTTCGCTATGCCTCGCAACTCCTCGCTCACTTCCGGCTCAAGCACTTTGAGCATCGCCATAGCCGACCCCGCCATTGTTAATAACAACACTAGCGTAACGACAAGCACAACAGACTTCTTCAACATAACAATCCCCCCGGTAGTTTATTTCATCAATTTAGACAATGCAAAGAGGGATTTAGTTCCCGCGTGGCAAAAAGACAGGGTGACGTTTCTCCCGTCATGTTTATGGAAAGCCTGAGGGTATTATCAAAACGCGGTCGTAGATAAAGGCCTATTAGTCCCTGCCATTGCATATTCCATGCCGACATATGTCCAGGTATTCTTTGATATCGTTCAGGATTTCATTATGAAGCTCATTGAGTGGGCGTGGATTTTGTTTATATTTTGCTATATTTCTTTCTTTGAGGCCTTCAATTACATAAAAAACTACCTCCAAGGCTTTTTGCTTGCTTATTCCCTGCCTTAAATTCGAAAAATCAAGATTGTGCATGAATAAGCTCAAGCTCTGTGCCTTGTACTCATTTCGCATTTCTGTCACCTTTAGGTTGATATCGGGTGGGCAGTCCAGCAGCTGCTTGACCAGGAATGCATAATGAAGCGGATATTGTTCGGACAATGCCCATTTGCGCATCGTCCACTTAAGAAGGCGTTCAAATAAATCTTCTTTATTATATTCCATTCCCTCGTAGAATTTTTCAATCAACAGCTTTGTGGAATAGTCTGTCAGATAAACAAACAGGTTCTTTTTGTTTTTGAAGTAATAAAAAAGCAAGCCTTTTGATATGCCGGCGTTTTTGCACATGGAATTCGTGGACGCGCCACTGTAGCCTCCCCGAACGAACTCCTCAAGACAGGAATTTCGTATACTCTCCTGTTTGCCAGGGTCAAGGCTTGAGAATGAATGATGTGGATTCAATGGGCATTATCCTTTCTGAAAACATATAAAATATGCGAGCAAGTCATGACGGCATAATATTACAACCTGCTTGCGTGTTCTGGTTGGGGTCCATTCGGTGGCGGGAATTACCTCCTATGTCGGGGAAGTCTATCGTATCCGCATCAGTCGGGATACCGCTATTCCTCCCAGGAACACCATCGCTATCGAGAATATAGCTAAAAGCAACAAAGGATGCCATACATCGGCCATACCCGCTCCTTTGAAAAATACGGCATGGGATATATCAACCATCCATGTCACCGGGAATATTCTACTCACCGACTGAAGCCATTCTGGGAAAACAGCAATAGGGTACATAATTCCCGAAAGCAGCATCATGGGCATCATGAGAGGCAAGCCGGCCACCACCCGGAAGGTTCTCTCATCGCGCACAAATGAACTAATGGCATAACAAAGGCCAAGAAGTCCTGTTCCGGTTAATAGCGCTGCCAGGAATAGCAAGGCCAGCGAGCCGGTGGGAGACACTCCGAACAGGTAAATTGTCATCAGCGCAGTTATTGCTGTTGATGCCAATATAAGCAATGTATTGGCAAGCAATTTACCGATTATAACCCATATCCGGCTTATTGGCGCCAGTGCCAGAAAATATATTGTACCCGAGGTTTTTTCCGATATTAGGGTAAAACCGCCAAATACAAATGCATTCGACAAAACCACCATGGCCACCAGCCCTGCGCCTAGAAGCCTTAAAAGATAACCCGGATCATCCATACCCAGTCCCCATATTTCTTTTACTTCGACCGCGGCTATAGCGGCATTGCTGTTGTTGGCGGCCGGTGCTGCGGGCAATGCCTGCAGCAGCGAAGCAGTTATAGCCGAAAGGACGGCACGGGCAGCAGCGCCTTGAGAATCATCCAATAATATAGTCAGGCTACGGCCATTGTTGGGTCCCAAGACAGCCGCTACCACGTCTCCATCCTTTACAGCGGCAGTCGCTTCTTCGATACTTGCATATTCAATGGCGTTGACATTTTCACTTTCGTTAAGGATTTTTGCGTGGGTGGTACCTCCAACCACAGCTACTCTGAGGTGGTCCATCGGTTGGGCCTGGAGTCCGGCCAGGTAGCCCCACATCAGAACGACTATAATTGAGTTTACCAGTGACAGCACAAAGAGTTTGGTTTTAAACTGCAATAACATCTCATGCCGCATTATGCCCCATAAAGCCCGTAAAGTTTTCATCCCTTCCTCAGCTCTTTTCCGGTAAGATTCAGAAACACCTCTTCTAGGGTTTTTTCACCTTTCGCTTTGAGCGCTTCAGGAGATCCATCGGCGATTACTTTACCATGGTCGATAATTATTATCCTCCGGCAGAACTTCTCTGCCTCCTCGATGTAGTGGGTGGTCAGTACTACGGTCCGTCCTTCGCCTGAAAACTTTTCGATATCCTCCCACAGCGCATAGCGGGCTTGCACATCAAGCCCGGTTGTGGGTTCATCAAGAAACACTATCCTGGGACGATGCAGTATGCTTCTGGCGTAGACCAGCCTTCTTTTCATGCCTCCCGAGTAGGTGGACACCGGGCGGCGGGCGACATCGCCGAGCCCCATCCTGACCAACATGTCGGCCGCCATCTTCCTTGTTTTCTTTATTTTTACACCGTGCAGCGCTCCCTGGAGCAAAAGGTTATCCAGGGCCGACAACGGTTCATACAAGTTGTTGTCTTGCGGCATTAAACCCAGCAGTGCCCTTACCTGGCTGGATTTTTGCCTTACATCCATTCCTGCCATCAGCGCTTGCCCCTCAAAGCGCCCCAGAATGGTGGTCAGCACGTTGATCAATGTAGTTTTGCCGGCTCCGTTGGGGCCCAATACGGCTACTGGCTGGTTCCATTCAAGATCCAGGTCGATGCCCTGCAGTGCGGTTATCTTGCCGTAGTTTACACGCAGGCCACGGACAGATACAGGTTTTTGATCCAAGCTCAATAGAATCACCCCCATATATTTTGTTGAATGAGAAAATAATTGACCATATGGTCAATTATAGCACTGACTGACCATGTGGTCAATGGAAAGACAGGTTGTTTCCTTTGGAGAAAATAGAAGTAAGGCGAACAGGAAGATAGACAGCTAGCGGAACAGGAGAATAACGTAACATCCCATTGTACTATTTTGACAATCTTTTTCGATAAAGATCGTAGAAATTTCTGTGGTGTTGTCAACAAGCCCGTTTCATC
>DATIKA010000160.1:0-2103 GCA_035478055.1 Candidatus Limnocylindrales bacterium
CCAAAGCCGATTTTGATGCGGATGTGGTCCTGGTATACGGTAACGCCGCTCAGGTGATTCGTCTTGTGCAAGGCGCTCTGTACTTCAACGGCGGTAAAATTGACTCCAGCTTTACGGGGCGTGGCGCTTGTGGCAGTGAAGTGGTCGTTCCGTATCAAACCGGGCAATGTAAGGTGATCATACCCGGTGGCGGCGAACGGGTCTTTGCCCACACGGCCGATGATGAGCTGCTTTTTGCGATCCCTGCCGGTGAATTGGCGAATGTGGCCGCAGGGGTAGAGGCGACTCATAACAACGGTATCGCCCGGATTCCCACACCGTTTATGGGTATGCGCTGTAAACCGGTTTTTCCAGAAAAATACACAGCTGTGGCAAAGCAATTTGGTATCCTGGACGAAGACGATGATTAACCATCATACAGACGAATGGGGTTATTGAATTGCGTTTGGCAAAATATTTAGCCATTGCCGGCCTGGCATCGCGGCGCGGCGCCGAACAGATCGTCCGTCAGGGTCGTGTTAAAGTGAACGATGTTTTAACCGTTCAACCGCAGACAGATGTCAGCGCGAGCGATTTTATTACTGTTGATGGGGTAATGCTAAAAAAAACAGAAAAAAAGTACTATCTGCTTCTTAATAAACCGCCGGGTTATATCTCAACAGTTTCTGATACCCATGATCGTAAAACAGTAATGAGGTTGATCTACGATATCCAGGCTCGTCTCTATCCGGTGGGAAGGCTTGATGCCGACACTTGTGGAGTAATGCTGTTGACCAATGATGGTGCATTGGCCCATAGGCTGACGCATCCGCGGTTCTGTGTGAAAAAAGTTTATCGTGCCTGGGTAAGAGGTGTGCCTGAAAGTGCCAGCTTGAAAAGAATGATCGTCGGCCTGGTGGTGGATGGTCAAAAAACGTTGCCGGCTGAGGTTAAACTGATCACAGTCGGTCCTGAAAAACATTCGGCGTTGTTGGAGATAACTATTTCTGAAGGGCGAAAAAGGCAAGTCAAAAAAATGTGTGCCGCTATTGGCCACCCTGTGATCGGGCTTTGCCGTTCCAGCTTTGCTGGTTTAAAAGCAGACGATCTTTCCGAAGGGGCATATCGTCATTTAACAGATGCCGAAGTAGGGCACCTTTATTGCCTGGTTAAACTCTGATCGATAGCCCCCGGGCTTGCATATTCCTGACATAAATGAGAAAATAGGAATCATTTATTGACAACTGTGCTCAAAGCCAGCTCAGTGGCGGTAGCATTAACGAGGTAAACAACGATATGGCAAATATAAAACAAGTAGTGGTCCGGGGCATCAGGGGGGCAACCACAGCGGCAAGTAACACCGCAGAGGATATCATTTCTGTTACCGGTGAGCTTTTGCAAGAGATGCTCAGGGAAAACGGTGTTGATATCAGGGATATCGCCGGCGTTTTGCTATCAGCAACTCCTGACTTAAACCAGGCATTTCCAGCTAAAGCGGCACGGAGATTGGGGTGGTTGGATGTCCCGCTCTTTTGCCATGTGGAAATAGACGTGCCGGACTCGCTCGTGCTCTGTATACGTGTTTTAATGTTTGTCAATACGGAGCAGGATCAGAATCAGATCAAACATGTTTATTTGAATGGCACTGCAATATTAAGGGAGCAGTGATCAGGTCCTGACTGCCGGATGTAACAATGAAAAGTGAACATTGGACAACAACAAAGAATATCTGCCAGAAGTTGTATCGGCCGGGAATCCCCAGAAATTAAAGGTATTTCCGCAAAAAAAGAGAACTGGGGAATTATATGACAGCCCAAAAAAAAATCAAAGTAGCAATTGACGGACCAGCCGGTTCTGGAAAAAGCACTGTGGCGCAAGCAATAGCGAGCCGCCTTGATCTGAAATACCTGGATACAGGGGCAATGTATCGGGCGATTACGCTGAAATTGCTGCGAGAGAAGACGGAATTGTCTGATCTGGATGCTGTTGACAAAGTTGTTGCGCAAACCGAGCTTTTTCTGGATGACAGTAAGCATGTTTACCTTGACGGTGAAGATGTAACAGCGGAGATAAGGCAGCGGCATGTAAACGACATGGTTTCACCGGTGTCGGCTTTGTCGGTAG
>DATIKA010000161.1:0-10906 GCA_035478055.1 Candidatus Limnocylindrales bacterium
CAATCATGAGCAAGGTAACAGTATTACCAGATAACTGCACCAAGCCAATGCAATATTTGACAAAGCAACAGGTGCATGTTAGAATCTGCATTAGATTTATGCCGCACGAAGAAGGTTCGAAAGCCCCATATTGTTAAGGGCTACCAGCTTCGGCGAGTCCTTGATGGGGGTTTGTTTATGTACGCAATTATTGAAACAGGCGGCAAGCAATACCGTGCAGAAGTAGGAAAAATTTTGCGCGTGGAAAAGCTGCCGCAAGGAAAAGGCGAAATGGTTAAGTTTGATCGGGTGTTGATGTTCAACGATGGAGAGAATCTGCGTTTGGGGAAGCCTTATCTGGAAAGTTGCCACGTTGCCGGGAAGGTTACAACTGTGGGGAGAGGAAAGAAAATTATTGTTTTTAAATACAAGGCGAAAAAAAATTACCGGCGCAAACAGGGTCACCGTCAGGCCTTTACAGAAGTACTGGTCAACGACATTAGCGTTTGAAACAGTAGGTCACTAGGTTGATCAAGGAAGTCAGGAAAGGGAGTGTCATAAATGGCTCATAAAAAAGGAGTAGGCAGTTCCCGTAACGGTCGCGACAGCAATGCCAAACGTTTAGGTGTGAAACGCTTCGGCGGCCAGTTGGTTAAAGCGGGAAGCATAATCGTTCGGCAAAGGGGGACTCGCTTCCACCCGGGGATTAATGTTGGCAAGGGTAGTGATGATACCCTGTTTGCCACTGCAGACGGTCGTGTAACGTTCGAGTTCAACAGCCGTGCCAAGAAACAGATCAGTGTTTATCCAGAAGAAAGTGTAGCAGTAAATTGACATGATATGGTCCGGGATCAGCCTGGACCTGTTTTTTTAGTAACCCGAAGATTCCGGTAGTTTTGCAGGTGAGCGTGGGAGAATGTTCGTAGATGAGCTAGAAATCGTGGTAAGTGGTGGCTGCGGCGGTAACGGTGTGGTTTCTTTCCGACGGGAAAAATATGTACCTTTGGGTGGTCCCGATGGTGGCGATGGTGGTCACGGCGGCAGTGTTTATTTGTGGGCCGATCCTTCAAAACATAGCTTTCTTGATTTACGTTACCGGCGTTTGTTTAAAGCACCCGACGGAGCGCATGGCTGGAGAAAAAACCAGCATGGTGGCAGGGGTGCTGATTTGTTTGTGCCGGTGCCGTTGGGAACCATTGTTCGTGATGAACAAAAGAACATTCTGGCTGATTTAACTTTACCGGGTCAACGAGCGTTGGTGGCGAAAGGTGGTACTGGTGGAAAAGGGAATGCCCGTTTTGCCACTGCAAAACGTCAGGCGCCACGCCTGGCAGAAAAGGGTTTGCCGGGTTTCGAAAGAACACTTTCACTGGAGCTGAAACTGATGGCTCAGGTTGGCGTGGTTGGTTTTCCCAATGCCGGGAAATCAACTTTACTGGGACGTATTTCTTCTGCGAGGCCAAAGGTGGCCTCGTATCCTTTTACTACTCTAACACCGAACTTGGGTGTGGTTAAAGTTGGCGATGAGGGTAGTTTTATTGTCGCCGACTTGCCGGGATTAATTGAAGGAGCTCATCAAGGCGCCGGGTTGGGACACCGTTTTTTAAGGCATGTTGAAAGAAACCTGTTGCTGCTGTTCCTGGTGGACCTTTCACCAGAAGCGCATCCCGCACCGTTGGAAGCTTATCGGTTGTTGAAGAAAGAGCTGGTTCTTTTTCAAAAGCAGTTGGGTGGTTATCCCCGGGTTGTGGTAGGAAGCAAGCTTGATTTGACCGGTGCGGCAGAACAGCTGGATGATCTGCGACGGGCTGTAACAGAGGAAGAAGGAAGCGAAGCAGAAGTTTTCGGCATTTCTGCCGCTACCGGAATCGGAATCGATGAACTGGTCCGGTTTTTATACAGAACGGTCGTTGTTATTGCTGAAGAAAGGGCTTCAATATGCGAAGAGGCGGTAATAAGGGCGGAGCAGATTGAAACAGTTCCGTTGAGCGTAGAGAAAACCAACGATAGGTTCGTGATCCGTGGAGACGGCATCGAAAAGATGGCGGCAAAAACTAATTTTGAAAATGAAGAAGCCTTGCGTCGTTTCCAGAATTATTGCCGCCGTATTGGGCTGAATAAGCACCTCAAGAAGTTGGGCATCAAAGAAGGCGATACTGTTATCATCGGGCGGGAAGAGCTTCACTATTATGATTAATAATGAAAAAGAGTTTTCACAGCTTTTTTTTAAACGGAACAATAATAAAGCCGGTTATTCGAATATAGGTTTGATGGGGGGTACTTTTGATCCCATCCATGTGGGGCACCTGGTTACCGCAGAAGAGGCAAGACAGCAGTTTGACCTTGATTGTGTCGTTTTTGTGCCGGCGGGTGCTCCTCCTCATAAAGAAAAAGTTACGATATCTTTACCTGAACATCGTTATTTGATGACTACACTGGCGGTAATGTCGAACCCCTTTTTTTACGTGTCTGAAGTTGAGATCAACCGGGAAACACCATCATATACGATCGATACGGTTAAGCATTTCTCTTGCGGCGGGCACCCGAGTCCATCTCTATTTTTCATCACTGGGGCTGACGCTATTTTGGAAATATTTACCTGGAAAGATTATGAAGAACTTTTCCGTCTCAGCACTTTTATCGCCGTCTCCAGACCAGGTTATTCTCTGGATCGTTTTCGTGAAACGTTAAGCCGAATTTGCCCGGAAATGCTGCACAGAGTGCACCTTCTGGAAATTCCTGCACTTGCTGTTTCGTCAACGTTTATTCGCGAAAGGGTGATCCTGGGCAAGACGATCAAATATTTAACGCCGGAACCAGTAGAGCAATATATTAAGAAACATGGGCTGTACGTCACAGGCCCCTAAAATAAAAGGTTTGTTTAACTTGAAATAGGTTATAATATTAACGGAGGTGGAAGGTTAAATGGCAAAAACTTTATATGTGGGGAACATTCCCTGGAGCACCAAGGAAAATGATCTGGAGCAATTCTTTGGGCAGTATGGCGAAGTGATTGAGTGCCGCATAATTACTGAGCGAGCTACAGGGCGTTCCCGTGGTTACGGTTTTGTTGAAGTTGGCGATGATGATGTGGAAGCAATTTTGGAGAAGACAAATGGTGCTGAAATGGACGGACGCAAACTCGTAGTGAATGAAGCCAAGCCAAGAGAACAGTAACTCAGAGGTTGGTCTGTTTTTATTCGAGACGATCCGCTGCCCGACAATGTTACGATACATTATTCAATTCTGCTATCGCGAGATCAGGCGGGTTGGAACTTAACTTCCCATGTGCCTTATAAACATGTTGAGAGGGCGGCATGAAACTTGAACATTACCGAAACATGCTCAAAGAAAGGCTGAACGAAGATTTTTATCGGCACTCTCTGAGTGTAGCGGAAACAGCATATGTTATGGCCGAACACCTGGGTGCTGACACCCAGAAGGCATACCTGGCAGGTTTGTTGCATGATTACGGTAAGCGTTATACTTACGATCAGTTGCTCTGGCACGCGAAGCATCTTGAGTTGCATCTGGATTGGGTCACCCGGAGCGATGCGCGGTTGATGCACGCTCCGGTGGGGGCGGCACTGCTTAAAACAGAGCTTGACGTCAGCGATGCTGAGGTGATCGATGCTGTTGCTTTTCATACGACTGGTCGGCCGGGGATGTCTTTGCTGGAGAAAATTATATATATATCGGACTATATCGAAATTGGTCGGGATTTTGAAGGAGTTGAGGTCATAAGGTTGTTGTCTTTGTATGACCTCAACAAGGCGCTCTTGGCCGTGGTTGAACAGACTATCGGATCAGTTTTGAAAAGAAGATTGGTGCTTCACCCCCGTTCGGTTGAGTTTCGCAATAGCCTTTTAAAAGAGATGCAAGATACCTGCGGGGCGGACGGTTTTTGTGGCATATAGCACCAGTAGGTTCTTTAGGCGGGTCCTTCGTGTTTACACAGCAACTCATGCATCAGGTTGTAGCGTGTGCAGTTGTGCCTTGTTGAGGAAGCCATTCTCAGAGCGGGCCGCCATCACACGATATTGCGATAAATACACATAGGAGGCGATCTTATTTGATTCTGGGAAAAGGCAATGGCTCCCCAAAAATGGCTTTACAGGCTGCAAAGCTGGCGGTCGATAAAAACGCGCTGGATTTGCTGCTACTGGAAGTGGGAAAGGTGTCGATCATTGCCGATTATTTTTTAATAGGCACGGGGGCTACTGCAGTACAGGTACGTGCGATTTGTGATCACCTTGCTGAAGGTTTAAAAAAAGCCGGATATTATGCTGAGCGTGTTGAAGGCTATCGGGAAGGCTGGTGGGTAATTTTGGACTATGGCTCGCTAGTGGTACATATTTTTCAGCCAGACGCACGATCTTTTTATGATCTGGAAAGACTATGGAGCGAAGCGCCGGTAATTGAATGCGAAGAGTATGTCGACAGCCAGTCCCTTTCTCAGGGATAGTATAGCGGTTACATAAAGTAAAGGTGGCCATATTCTGGTGAAGATGCAAACGCTCCGTAGAGCGGTTCAGGATGCCGCTGCAACTGGAACAAACTCTGTCGGAGAGAGTTACCGCTACATATCTTTGCTGGAAACAATAAAGTTAACCGAAGATTTGCAGCTGGCCAGACGGGCGATCGAAATTGCGGCGCTGGAAGCTGATATTATACCTGAACGTTATCAGCGCAACCTTGGCACCATAGGTACTGCTGGGCAGATTCGTCTTTTACATGCCTGCGTGGGTGTTCTCGGAGCCGGAGGGTTGGGTGGGCTTGTTCTAGAATTGCTGGCCAGGATGGGGGTTGGCCGGCTGGTGGTTGTCGATGGAGATTTTTTTTCCGACAGCAACCTGAATCGGCAATTGTTGGCCACGGAACGGACTGTTCAGGAGAGCAAGACTGAAACAGCGTTGCGGCGGATCAACGAGATTAACGGATCCGTTGAGGTGAAAGCGTTCAGTTGCCGCGGTGAACTTTCCAATCTGGCGAAAATGTTTTCCGGCTGTGATCTGGTAATAGACTGCCTCGATAACCTTTCATCTCGTTTCGATCTGGAAGAAACCTGCCGCCAGTTAGGGATAATCATGGTGCATGGGGCGATAGCTGGCATGTTGGGGCAGCTGGCAGTAATCAGACCGGACAGGCCTCTGCTTTCTTTTATTTATGGTCCTTTGACTGAAAATGGCGCTCAACGGGGAGTGGAAATCTTGCTTGGGAATCCGGCTTCCACACCGGCTATGCTTGCTTCCTGGCAGGTGAATGAAGCGGTCAAGATCTTGGCCGGCCTGGAAGGAGTACTCCCCCCGGACAGGCTTTTGATTATCGACATGCAGTCGGGCGAGTCGTATTCTGTTCAGCTGGCTTGAACCGGTGCCACGGGCGGAAGAAAGTTGCCGCTCTCGCTATTGACAAGCCTTGCAGCGGTGCATATAATGTTACTTGTAATTTAGATGTGAGGTTATCTCCCCTGAAAAGAGAGCACTGAGAGGCAAAGTGCTTCTGGGAGAGCCGGTCAGTGGTGCAAACCGGCAGGCGGAGTCACTGAACTCGTCATGGAGGATCGGCAGTGTGTAAAAACAACTGCAACCGTGGGGTCGGAGTTTATGAATGAAAGAAGGCAACAGATCGGGGGGCTGTGGCGCAGTGGGAGCGCGCTTCCTTGGCATGGAAGAGGTCGCGGGTTCGACTCCCGCCAGCTCCACCAGTAGTTTGACCAATAGGGTGGTACCATGAGTATAAATCTGCCTCTTGACCGGGCGGATTTTTTATATGGGGGTAGATTTTTTATGCATGTGTATAATCCGACCGAAATTGAAGAACGCTGGCAGCAACGTTGGAAAGAAGAAAATTTTTACCGGGCTGTTATCGATGATACAAAAACCAAGTATTTTGTGTTGGAGATGTTTCCCTACCCTTCAGGAAAATTGCATATGGGCCATATGCGCGTTTATTCGATTGGGGATGTTCTGGCCCGATTTTTATGGATGCGCGGTTATAATGTAATACATCCTATGGGTTGGGATGCCTTTGGTTTACCTGCGGAAAATGCCGCTATCGAGCATAAGGTTAACCCGTCTGTGTGGACAATGCAAAATATAGAGCATATGAAGAAACAGCAAAACAGGTTGGGGTTAAGTTACGATTGGCACAGAGAAGTGAATACCTCTGCTCCCGATTATTACCGTTGGAGCCAATGGTTGTTTTTATTGATGTACAGACGCGGGCTGGCCTACCGAAAAAAGGCCGGCGTGAACTGGTGTGCAACTTGTAATACGGTGCTGGCAAATGAACAAGTCGAAAAAGGGCTCTGCTGGCGCTGTTCTTCGGCTGTGGAGTCCAGAGAATTGGAACAGTGGTTTCTGCGCATTACTGACTACGCGGAGCAACTGTTAAACGATCTTGATATTCTTGAAGATTGGCCGGAACGGGTCAAAGTGATGCAGCGTAACTGGATTGGCCGCAGTGAGGGTGCGGAAATTGCCTTCAAACTTAAAGATTTTCCCGGCCAGGAAATACGTACTTTTACAACCCGCCCAGACACTCTCTTTGGAGTGACATATATGGTACTTGCCCCGGAACATCCTCTGGTGAAGCAGTTGGTAGAGGGAACTGAGAACGAAGAGGCGGTGCTGGAGTTTGTTGCGCGGGTTCGCCAGGAAAGCGAGATTGAGCGCACTTCAGACGAAGCACCTAAAGTTGGGCTCTTTACAGGGCGCTTTGCTGTCAATCCGGTCAGTGGTGAAGAAATACCGGTTCTTGTTGGCAATTATGTTTTAATGGCTTACGGTACTGGTGCCGTGATGGGAGTGCCGGCACATGATCAGCGCGATTTTCTTTTTGCGCGTCAGTATAGCTTGCCGATCAGAGTAGTAATTCAGCATTCGGAGGAAGAACCGTCAGAGGAAACGATGACCGAGGCTTACACCGGGGCAGGACGCATGGTGAATTCAGGTCCGTTTAACGGGCTTAACAGCAGCGACGGGATCACTGCGATAACTACTTACCTGGCCGAACAGGGTCAGGGCCATTTCAGGATTACTTACCGGCTTCGTGATTGGTTAATCTCTCGTCAACGTTACTGGGGGGCACCGATACCGATAGTCTATTGTGAAAATTGCGGTATCGTTCCGGTGCCCGAGGAGGACCTGCCGGTTGAATTGCCTGTGGCATTAGAACTTTCGGATAACCGCGTTCCCAATTTAGCTGGCTACCCTACTTTTGTGCAAACCACCTGTTCAACCTGCGGTGGTCCGGCTCGCCGTGAGACAGATACTATGGATACCTTTATTTGTTCCTCATGGTATTTTCTACGTTTTACCAGCCCCAACTACGTTGACGCACCCTTTGATTCTAAAGAAGTTGATTACTGGATGCCTGTTGACCAGTATGTCGGTGGCATCGAGCACGCAGTTCTTCATCTTCTCTATGCCCGCTTCTTTACCAAGGTGCTGAACGATGCCGGTCTGATCAAGGTTAAAGAGCCGTTCAGCCGGCTGCTGGCCCAGGGCATGGTTTACAAAGATGGGGCGAAGATGTCCAAGTCAAAAGGTAATGTGGTTACTCCCGATGAGATAGTGGAACGCTATGGTGCAGATACCGGTCGGCTTTTTATCCTTTTTGCCGCTCCGCCGGAAAAAGACCTGGATTGGAGTGACCAGGGGGTTGAGGGTTGTCACCGTTTTCTGCGCCGTGTCTGGAGATTGGTTGAAGAGTGTGCGATGCAGTTTAAAGGCGAGCGGGGTTGCGCCGATCCGGGAGAAGCGGAAATGGAATTACAGCGTAGTGTTCATGCTGCGATCAAAAAAGTGACCCATGATATTGGGGAAAGGTTTAATTTTAATACCGCGATAAGCGCGATTATGGAACTGGTAAATTCTATTTATGCTTATCGGCAGGCATCATCCGGGGACCGGCAAAATCATGCTGTGTTAAGAGAGTCCCTGAAACAAACCGTACTGCTTCTGGCTCCTTTTGTACCGCATCTGGCTGAAGAAATCTGGCATTCCTTCGGGTACGGAGGAAGCGTGCACAGGCAGCCCTGGCCACAATATGACCCGCATAAGCTACAGGTTAACGAGGTTGAAGTGGTCGTTCAGATTAACGGTAAAGTCCGCGGCAAGATAACTGTTCCGGCAAACTATCCCGAGGATAAACTGATCGAAGCGGCCCGCTCCAACCAGCGGGTAGATGAACTACTGATTGGCAAAGAGATCGTTAAAACAGTTGCCGTACCTGGAAGGTTGGTCAATATTGTAGTCAAATAACCACATTGAGCCAGAACCCTGCGTAGTTAAAGGAAAGGTGGTTCTAAGTAGGGTGAAAAAGTTTGATTTAATTGTAATCGGTGGAGGGGCGGCCGGGATGAATCTGGTCCACAAAGCGGCAACCAACGGCTGGCAGACTGCCCTTGTCGAGTCGAGCCATCTAGGCGGCACCTGTATCAATATTGGCTGTATTCCTTCAAAAACCCTGATCTATTCAGCGAAGGTGATGAAGCTGGTTGCTGAAGCCGAATCCGTCGGGGTATTAACCGCAAAGCCTCGGGTTGACTGGCCGGCTATGGTTCGTCGCAAAGACCGCTTGGTCGAACGGATTCGTTCGCGTAGTTACCGGACTTTCGAAGAAAATGCCCGCATAACCCTTTTTGAAGAGGAAGCTCAGTTTACTGGGACTCATGAGCTATTTGTTAACGGAGCGACGATTACTGCAGAGAAAATCGTTATCGCTGCCGGCGCGAGAACCGCTGTTCCGCGAATACCCGGGTTGGATAAAGTCGATTTTCTTACCTCGACCTCAATTATGGAGATGGCCGGGCTGCCGAAAAGCTTGCTCATTCTGGGTGGCGGGATTATTGCCCTGGAGTTTTCACAGTTATTTACTCGCCTTGGGGTTGAAGTAACTATCCTGCAACGTGACGAGCGCCTTGCACCTGCACTTGAGCCCGAAATATCGGAAGAAATTCGTAAGATCCTTGAAGATGAAGGAGTCAAAGTTAAAACCGGGGTGCGGATTATAGCGGTTGAAAAAGAAAACAACCGGATTATTGCTGCTGATGAAAAAACGGATGGAGTAGTCCGCTACAGTGCGGAAAAACTGCTGGTGGCCACCGGCCGAATGTCAAACGGTGATCGGCTTAACCTTGAAAAAGCCGGAGTGGAGACCGATGAGCGTGGTTATATCAGAGTTAACAGCGCTTTTGAAACAAATGTTGACGGGATCTGGGCAATTGGAGACATAACCGGCGGGGCGATGTTTACTCACCGGGCCTGGCATGATGGGATGCTGTTGGGGCGGGGTATGGTCGATGGAATAGAGATAAGCAGCGAGGGCCGCCTTATACCGTTTGCCATCTTTACTGATCCTGAAATAGCCGGTATCGGCATGGGTGAAAAGGGCGCTGCAGAGGCAGGTTACAAGGTGCGGGTTAAGCGGTTCAAATTTGGCAACCAGGGTCGTGCCTTGGCTATGGAACAGGTTAATGGCTTTGTCAAGTTGGTGATCCAAGAAGAAAGTGGGAAGCTGCTCGGCGCCCACCTGATTGGAACTGAAGCAGGTGAGCTGATCCATGAGCTGATTATGGCTATTCGACTGGGTGCTACAGTTTATGATCTGCAGGATATGATGCATGTGCACCCCACTATATCAGAGGCGATCGGCAACGCCGCCAGGTCAGTTTAATTAACGGCAAAGCTATTTGATCAACTAGATTGTGGAGAATAATCTAAATTGGCTGATCAGAAAAAAGCTTACTACACAGGATATGAGCCAATTAATAGTGAGGGAGGCAAGAGAAGTACGGGCGAAAGCTATCCAAACCCTTGCCTTTGACCTTAATAACCGACTTGTTGATCGCCATCGCAAGCGGTTACCCTGGAGGCGATGTGGCTGATAGGGGACGTATCCGGCTGGCAACTCCTGCCGAGTGGACTGAGCGGGCTGACGACCTGCCCAATTTTTAAATTCATTACGATTTTATATTCCCAGTCAATGATTTGATTTTCGTTGAATGAATCAGGCCTTGCCTATTAAGCGGTTAACGAAGGGCTGGCTGAAATAGGTGTTGGTGATGCCACTGATGGCCGTATAGCCCAGCTTGACCTGGTGGTTCTCGAAGATGACCGATTTCATTAAGAATCAGGTATACTATTGGATTCAATGACAATAGGTGGGGGGAACCCGGTCTCCCTCGCCTGTTTTCATTGAGAAAGAATGCGGGTAATAGTTGGAGGCTATCGAAAGCGGCCGGGGATATATCGAATAGGCCCTGAGTTTTGATTGGCCGGGCCGGGTTTCAATTGTTTATTTGTTCTCTACGGTAGATTATTTGGATTATTATCTGAGTATAAATTTCTGTTAATGCCGCAAGCCTGATCACGATGAGCCCTGTGCAGACTTAAGCATCTTCTGATGAGGAGTATGCAGGTGGCTTTGCACCAGCCTCTTAGGATTAGTAGTGGCCAGTATTCCGGCGTTTCTGGGCCCGATTGTCAGTAATTCGGGAAACGCCATGCTCAAGACTATAGCTTTGGGACGCAGGAGGAGTATTTTTAAAACTTATACCCAAGATATCTGGAATATAATGGGTTATACTTTTGCCGTGGTGATTTTCTAGTTTACCTTGACGGCTGGCTATTCAAATAATATAATCAAATCGGAATACGCCATAAAAACGAGGAGGAACTGTAAATGCCTAAGGATGAGAAGGTTGTAGCTGATGCAGTGGCACCAGCGGCGGATCTTTCACCGGTGGGCGACAGCGTTCGCATATCATCAGAGGTAGTTGCCGCGATCGCCAGCATGGCCTCGGTTGATATCCCCGGTATTGCGGGAATGAGTGGGGGTGTCGTCGGTGGTCTGGCCGAGAAACTAGGCCGTCGTGATTTAACCAAAGGGATAAGGGTGACTGTCGATGAAGATCGGGTGA
>DATIKA010000162.1:0-5248 GCA_035478055.1 Candidatus Limnocylindrales bacterium
ATCACAAAAGAATTCTCTGGTCATGTTAGCGAGTGCTTCATTGATGACGTGCCCGTCAAATCGTCCGAGTACGCCGACAAAATCGCCTCTATCTGCGACGAAGAAACCTTCAAGCTTCTAACTAGCCCGACCTACTTCAACACAGAACTGCACTGGAAGAAACGCCGAGAAGTGCTTCTCCAAGTATGCGGTGATGTATCTGATGGCGACGTAATTGCATCGAGCAAAGAGCTTGCCGAACTGCCAAAGATTCTCGGTGACCGGTCCATTGATGACCACCGCAAAGTCATTGCCGCCAGCCGCAAGAAAATCAACGATGAGCTGCAGAAAATACCTGTCCGGATTGATGAAGCGGAGAGAGGGCTGCCGGATGTGTCGGGGTTGGATAAGAAGAAACTGGTCGAGGTAAAAGATGGGCTTGTTGTCAATCTTGATTTAAAGCTGACTGAAATCACCCGCATAAAAAGCGGTGGGGAAGTCGCGGAAAAGACGAAGCAACTCCGGGAACTTGAGGGACAGCTGCTTGACATTAAGAACAAGCATCGGGCAGAAGTGGATAAGCAGGTCGGTGAGAAGCGGAAAGAGTTAAGCCACGCCGAGGATGTTTTAGCGTCCATCGAGCAACAGCGAAGAGCCACCATAAGAACACTAGAGTCAAACGAGGACTATGTTAAGCAGTATGAAGTTGAAGCGGCTAAATTGCGCGACCAGTGGCGCGAAGTCAACGGCAGGGAGTTTACTTTTGAACAGGAAGAGGCTTGCCCTAGTTGTGGACAAGCCCTGCCAGCCGAAAAGCTGGAAAAGGCCAGAGAAAAAGCCCTTGCCGCATTCAACCGAGAAAAGGCTGGGCTGCTTGAAGAAATCAGCACGAAAGGCAAAAAGCGAAAGGCTGACATCGAGGTAGTAAAAGCTGAAATCGAAGAAAACCGCACTGCAATTGCGGAGTTAAAAAACGCATTTAATTCCGAATGGAGCACACTTAACAAAATACAAAATGAAATCGACGCCATCACCGCATCAGCCACAGATCCAACCGCTTCACCGGAATACAAAAAAGCACTTGCCGCAAAGCAAAAGCTGGACAGCGAAATATCTGCCCTGCAAACCGGTACCAACGAACTCCTAATCATGGCCCAAGAAGAAGCCGACACCATCCGTGAGCAGATTCAAGCGGTAGATGATGACCTGCAGAAACTCCGCATGAGAGAGCAAGGAGAAGCCCGCATTAAAGAACTGGCCGCCGAAGAAAAGAAGCTGGCTGCCGAGTTTGAACGGTTGGAGAAGGAGCTTTTCCTGACAGAACAATTCACCCGGGCGAAGGTGAATCTGCTAGAAGAGAAGATTAACAGCAAGTTTAAGCACGCACGGTTTCGGTTATTCTCCGAACAGATAAACGGAGGATTAATGGAAACATGCGATACGTTATTCGCCGGGGTTCCGTATGGTTCGGGCCTGAACAATGCCGCAAGGATTAACGTGGGGCTCGATATTATCAACACGTTGTCTGAATTTTACCAGTTTACTGCTCCTATCGTAATAGATAACGCTGAATCCGTTACAAAGATCATTGAGACAATCGGACAGCAAATCAAACTTGTTGTGAGCGAGGAAGATAAAAAATTGCGGGTTGAAATAGAACCCTCAATCATCGAGGGGGTGTAAGCATGGGGCGTAAAAAAGCGAATATCAACCCGGGGGATGTCTTTGGGCGGTTAACTATTGTTGAAGAATTAGAAAAGAAAAATCACAACAGACAGTTTCTCTGCAAGTGTGAGTGCGGCGCCAAAACTACAGTAGATTCATCCAAGCTTATTAGTAAAAATACTCAAAGCTGTGGCTGCCTTAAACGGGAGATTATGGCTAACAAAAACAGGACTCACGGCAAATCAAAGACCCCTCTGTATAGTGTTTGGAATAGCATGAAGGGCCGCTGTTATAATCCGAGCGACGCTGGCTTTAGGGATTATGGCGGGCGGGGCATTACAGTCTGTGGCGAATGGCAGGAATTTGAACCCTTCATGGAGTGGGCTCTAAAGAGTGGCTATCGAAAAGGACTAACAATCGAACGTGTCGATAATAACGGGAACTATGAGCCCCAAAACTGTAAATGGATTCCGAGAAGCGAACAGTCTGCCAACAGAAGAACGAATCGCTATTTGAAGTTTCGAGGCAATCTCAAAACAATGGCCCAATGGAGCAGAGATTTAGGGATAAACTACGACACATTAAAAGACCGACTAAATAACGGCTGGCCGGTTGAAAGGGCACTCACGGTGCCTGTTGGTTCAACAAATAATTTCCGGGGAGGTAGCCTAAATGACTAATGATTTAGCAGTAGTAAAAAAAGACGTTGTTGATGTCGTTGCGCGCAAGGTGCAGGAGTTTATCAAGCGGGGGGAACTTCACCTGCCGGCAGGATATTCGCCGGACAACGCAATGAAGTCGGCATGGCTGATTCTACAGAACACGCTTAACAGGGATAAAAAGCCGGTTTTGCAGGTATGCAACAAGACAAGCATTGCAAATGCCCTGCTGGACATGGTTGTTCAGGGGCTGAACCCCATGAAGAAACAAGGGTATTTCATTGCCTACGGGGATCAGCTTGTATTCCAGCGTAGTTACTTCGGGACCATGGCGCTGGCAAAGATGATTGATGACACCATTGCCGACATCGTAGCGGAAGTGGTTTACGAGGGCGACACCTTCAAGTATGCAATGGTTCGCGGTAAGAAAGAAATTACGCTGCATGAACAAGCACTTGAAAATGTCAACAACCGCAAAATTAAAGCTGCCTATTGTATGATTATCGACCATGACGGAGCGATAAAGAAAACAGAGATTATGACATATGACGAAATCAAGCAAGCGTGGAAACAGTCGCAGATGAATCCATTTGACGAAAAAGGCGAAGTGAAAGCGTCCAGCACTCACGGGAAATTTACTGCCGATATGTGCAAAAAGACGATCATCAACCGGGCATGCAAAACCATCCTCAACTCGTCCAGTGATCGTCATTTATTGCGGCAGAGCATCGTCCGGTCTGGTGAAATCCAAGCAGAAATTGAAGTTGCGGAAGAGATTGAATTAAACGCCAACAGTGAAGCAATTGATATTACGACTGAACCGACTGTAGATGCTGAATTCGTGGATATCCCCGCAGATGAGCCGGTGGGTGCAGGAGAGCAGCAGGCAATTGTGGGCGGGCCGGACTTTTAAAGGACAAACATAATGCTGGGGCGGTCGGCGAGGCTGCCCCAGCGGAATGGGGGAAAAGACATGCCAAAGCCTTTTAGCGTTAAGTCTGGCGATAGATTCGGCAAATGGGTTATTTTAGGCGGGCTTGAAAGAAAGAATAACCGCACATATGCATTATGCCGATGTGATTGCGGAACAGAAAAATTGGTTAGTATTCAGCATATGAAAACTGGAGCCTCTGTAAGTTGCGGATGCTACAGGAAAGAAACTCATACCATCCACGGGCGATCAGACTCCAAGCTATATCAGGCATGGGCTGATATGAAAACAAGGTGCCAAAACCCCGGCAACACCTTTTATGCGAGATACGGCGGAAGAGGAATCATTGTTTGCGACGAATGGCAGGAGTTTGAGCCATTCATGGAATGGGCCGTCACCAACGGGTACGATGAAGCGCTAACCATAGAACGCATTGACAATGACGGCAATTATGAGCCAGAAAACTGTAAGTGGATAACGCAGTCCGAGCAATGCCAAAACAGGAGAAGTTGCAGGTACATCACCTATAAGGGTATTACCAAAAATTTAACACAGTGGGCTAAAGAAACAGGCATTAATTGCGTAACTCTTGGTTACAGATTATCTGCCGGATGGAGCACAGAAAAAGCATTAAACACTCCCTCACAAAGAGTTGCCCGATGATTAGCTTTGTGTCTTATGCCAGCAGCTCCAAGGGCAACCTTTACACCCTCAGCGACGGCCAGGAAACAATCCTCATCGAGTGCGGCTTGTCAATCAAGGAAATCAAAAAGGCGCTGGGGTTTGGGTTGTCAAGGATATCCTTTTGCCTGCTCAGTCATTCGCACGCTGATCACTCCAAGGCCGCCAAGGACATCATGAAAGCCGGGATAGATGTGTACACGTCACAGGGCACAATCGACGCCCTGGGCCTTCATAGCCACCGCGCACATGCAATCCAAGCAGGAGAGCAATTCGCATCAGGCAACTGGATTGTACTGCCGGTAGAGGCCCAGCATGATGCCCCGGAACCATTGGCTTTCCTGATTTATAACCGGCGCACCAGGGAGAAGATGCTATCCGCAACTGACACGTATTACCTTAAGAACACTTTTGCCGGATTGAACATTATCGCCGTCGAGTGTAATTACGCAGCGGACATATTGGCCGAGAATGTGGCGGCCGGCCGCATACCGGCAGAACTTAAAAAGCGCCTGCTGCGCTCACACTTTGAACTGTCGAACGTGAAGAAGTTTTTGCAGGCAAATGATTTGAGCAGGGTACGCCAGATCCACTTGCTGCATTTGAGCGAAGGAAATTCCAACGCAGAAAGATTTAAACTTGAGGTGCAGAGCATCACAGGGAAACCCACATACGTATGCGCAGAAAGGAGCTAAACGGTGGATATTAACTTTATTGACCCGCCAGAAACCATGAATATATACGCGCCAAAGGGGCATAAGGTAAGATTTGCATTTCCCGAAAATGGTTGGCGCGGTGACATTGAGAACGCCGAAAAACACCTAACAGTAGGTGCAGTTTACACGGTAGTAAGAACCGAAGTTGGCAGTAGTATTGCTTATGTTGAGCTTGCGGAGTTCCCGGGCAAAACCTTTAACAGTGTGCAGTTTGAAGATGTGGAGAGCTAACCATGGCAGCCAGAACCCACCCAAACCAAATCGACCAGACACTGACCAACGCTGCAAAAAACGGCCTGCGTCTGGCTGGATTCGACATCAAAGACGTAACCCCCGACCGACCACTCCCACCTGACGGCTTAAAGATTCTCGCTGACCTATGGAATTATGGTGCCAGCGTGCCTGAGATTATGCAGGAGCTTAATTTGTCGGAGGCGCGGGCAAGTGGTGACCTAGTGTATTTGGAGCTTAAGGGCAAGGTGCAGGGCTTTGTGGCGTGTATGTTTGAGGGGAGTAGGAGGGATAGGGATGATTGCGTTACCAAATAAAAAGTACAACATAATTTACGCTGACCCACCATGGAAAGCGACCAAGAGCGGCACGGGACTGAGGGGAAC
>DATIKA010000163.1:0-17296 GCA_035478055.1 Candidatus Limnocylindrales bacterium
ATCCGTCTCCCCCTGACGAAACCAACCAGGGTAATATTTAATGCATCAGCCAGCTCTATGCTCAAAGATGTCGGCGCCGCTCGCGATATCAAAATGGGCACCTGCAGCTTGGCCGCCTTGAGCAAAATTTCCGAGCTCAGACGACCGCTGGAAATAATAATTTTATCTTCCACGGTTACGCCTTCGAGCAGGCACTCTCCGATAATTTTATCTAATGCGTTATGTCGTCCAATATCCTCACAAAAAAACAAGATCCTTGCTTGATCTGCTAATGCGGCGCTGTGCACGCCTCCGGTAGTTTTAAACAGATCCGCCCTCTGCTGCAATGAATTCATCAAGTCCCAGACTCGTTCGGCGTTTAGCTTCAACTTACTGGTTAAGGGTTGGCTGCGCAGTGAATCGAGAGCCTGAAAAAAAACAGTTCCTTTTCCGCATCCTGATGTTATGGTTCGTTTTCCGTAAATACGCTCAGCCAGTCCTGTTGCGCTTTTCAGGTCCACTTCGATCAGGCCTTTGTCTTCCTGTAAACGGATGGCGGCGATATCTTCCAGGGTCGCAACTAAACCCTCAGAACGTAAAAAACCCAAGGCCAACCGATCCATTTTTTCCGGAGTGCAGAGTAGAGTAACCAGCTCCTCGCCATTAAGATAGATAGTCAGGGGCGCTTCCAACGTGACAAGGTCTTTCTTCACTTCCCGCTCGTCCTGCCGGATAACAACAACCTCTTTTTCCACAGCTCTTTTCTGTTCCATATGCCAGGTCACCGGGCTCCTTATGTTTCAATTCTTGTTTTTTATTCATCTTTGATACTGTTTTGACTAATTACCTTTTTATACCAATGAGCGCTGCTCTTGAAAAATCTTTTTTGGGTCGGGTAATCGACATAGATTATCCCAAAGCGTTTACTGTAACCGAAGCTCCACTCAAAATTATCCATAAACGTCCAAACAAAGTAACCTTTCACAGGAACGCCTTCCTGCATTGCTTTCCACGTTTCAGTCAGGTATGTTTTCAGGTAATTTATTCTTCTTGGATCATCAACAGTACCGTTTGCCATTAATTCATCAGGAAAGGCGGCTCCGTTTTCCGTGATATAAAGCGGCAGCGGCCCATAGTCCCGGTGCAACCTGGTCAGAAGATCGTACAGACCACGCGGATACACTTCCCATCCCATTTCGGTATATTCCGCATCCGGCGGGTTAACCGGAGTACCCATGAAATCATCTTCTGAGCCGCCTGACTGCACCAGGATCCTGGTGTAATTATTCACCCCCAGAAAATCGATCGGTACAGACATTGTTTCAATATCGCCGTCTTCGACAACTGGTAATGTAAAATTACTGGCAAATATTTCCTGCATGTCAGCCGGGTAACCCCTTTTAAAGATTGGGTCTAAAAACCAACGGTTCATGAAACCATCAGTACGTTTTGCCGCCAATTGATCGGCACTATTTTCCGTAAGCGGCTGGCAAGAGCCAAGATTCAGGGTTATACCAATCAGTTCATCTTTGCGGCCGGAGTTCCGAAAAGCTTGCACGGCCTGGCCGTGCCCTAACAGCAAATTGTGCGCCACCTGCAAAGCGGTGGTAAAATCACTTAAACCCGGGGCATGTATGCCAAAAAAATTACCCAGAAATGCAACAACCCACGGTTCGTTGAGAGTAATCCACATATTTACGGGCATATCAAGGGCGGCATAAACATAGGAAGCATACTGCTCAAAATATTTTACCGTATCCCTGTTCGCCCAGCCACCTTTATTTTGCAGAGCCTGCGGCAAATCCCAGTGGTAAAGGGTTATCGCCGGTTTTATACCGTGTTGATGAAGCTTTTCTACTAGACGACGGTAGAAGTCAAGACCTTTTTCATTCGGTTTGCCGCTACCCTGTGGGAAGAGACGCGACCAGGCAATAGAAAAGCGATAGGCGCCCAAGCCCAATCTGGCCATCATGGCGATATCTTCCTCATAACGGCGGTAGTGATCACAGGCAACATCGCCGTTTTCTTCGTTCCATATGTTGCCCGGTTTATGGCTGAAACGATCCCAAATTGACTCACCCTTACCATCTGCTGTCGGCGATCCTTCAATCTGGTAAGATGCAGATGCAGCCCCCCACAGGAATCCTTCCGGAAATTGATAACTTTGCAACGCCGGTCACCTCCCATAATATTTGCATCCATGGCCAAACATGAACCTGCAGATCAGAATATGCAGCTAAACTGTTACCGTGCTTAAACATTTTTTTATCGGGTCGGCTAAAATTTAATGAGACCGAAACATGATGCACGACAGGGTTATGTTCTCAGTCAATACCTTTTTATCCTGCTTTTTTGAAAAGTGCGCCAACTTTTACGAAAAAGCAAGCAGCTCAACATTCTGCTACCAAAACAGGTGTAAAGCCAACGCCATCGGCGGCGGTAAAATGGTAGCAAACACCTTCCCGTTCGCCCTGAAATATAAAGGATCTGCCAGCATCATGAATATGGCCAAAGACACAAATCTTCACCCCGGCCTGTTCCAGCAGCCTTGTGAAAGCACTGGCCTCACCATTACGATTAAACGGCGGAAAATGAAAAGCTGCAATAATCGGCGCTGATGATTGCCGGCAGGCGCTATCCAAAGAAAGCCGCAAGCGCTGTGCTTCTCTTAGATATATCTTCTGATCATGCGCATGATCAAACCCTTCTTCCCCGGGGCAAAGCCAGCCCCTGGTACCGCATACGACCCACTGCTGCCAGGCAAAATGATCGTTCTGCAAGGCGTGAATTGAAGCTGGTAACTGCGCTCTTACTTTGCCGACAGAAGACCACCAGTAATCGTGATTCCCCCTGATAAGAAGTTTGGTTCCATTAAGGTTGGCCAACCAGGCGAGATCAGGAGCCGCTTCCGACAGATACATTGCCCAGGAAATATCCCCGTTCACAATCACCATATCGTTGTTGCTGACAACACTATTCCAGTTCAATGCTATTTTTTGGGCGTGATTCTCCCATTCAGGTCCAAATATATCCATCGGTTTTGATCCGCCATGTGAAAGGTGCAAATCACCTAAAGCAAAAATCGCCATACAACAACTCCATCTACCATTAGAATTCTACGGGAACTAATCTTAATATTCCTCAATAAAAAAGCATATTGCAAAAGGAGCTTTTATCTGCCCATTGAAACTATTACTTATTTGAACTAAGCTTTGCAAATATTTTAATAAATGATATAATCTTGTCATATTAGCAACGGCCCGATCCATGATGCTGAAGGAGTTGATTTAACAGGTGAAACCTACCATCCCCAGACGACCGCGGCGCTACTTGCGCAGCCGTATCACCCAAAAATTAATTTTGGATACAGCACTGCTTGTTTTTTTAAGCGAAGGTTATGCGAAAACCACAATCGCCAAAGTAAGTCAGCAAGCTGAAGTAGGTTACGGCACTGTCTACAGTCACTTCAATGGAAAAGATGATATTCTGAACAAAGTTGTCGATAATGTGCTCGAAGATTTCTATAGTATATTGGCAGTACCTTTTGCTCCCAACTCGCTTGAGGAAGCTCGTACCGCATACCTCCACTTGGTATTAACTGCGTTTCAGCTTGCAGAAAAACACCGTTCGATCTTGAAAGTGTACCAGGAGGCACTTGGACAATCGAAGTCAATCGCCGCCCATTGGGTCAGCGTTAAAGATCGGTTTGTTAAAAGCGCCACAAGTTCTTTTATCTACGCGCAGGAAAAGGGTTTGGCCAAACAATTTGACTGCCGGATCGGTGCCAAAGCATATATTATGCTGGTTGATCGTTTTATTTGGGAAATAGTAAACGAAAACGAAAATGACCTTGGCCATGTCGCAAATGCTATCATCGATATGCTATTCCAGGGCTTCTTTGAAAGCAAGGGAAAAACGGCACAGAAGTAGCCCGGTTCAGGATTTGATATGGATTATCCGATTTTCGGTAATGATATAATCTACTTTGCGATCCCATTTTTCCATTGGAACCTGTGGTAATATTTGTAATTCAAAAGCAAGGGCAACGAGAGGCACTTTCGACCGCAGCAGCGGGAAAAAACGATCATAATAACCTCCACCGTATCCCAGGCGGTTTCCTTCCAAATCGAAGGCTACTCCGGGAACAATAAGCAGGTCAATAGCAGCTGGGTCTACCGGGCGAAGAGTTTCTGCTCGTGGTTCCGGTATGCCGTATGCCCCTGGCTTAAGATCGCCATCCCAGTCTATAATTTTGGATGGGATGAGCTCACGGGTTTCGGGAACAGCCTTCGGAGCAAGAGTTTGTATGCCCTGCTTGATACTTTCCTCAACCATCGACCGCGTATACACTTCACTGCCAAAAGAAATAAAAAACATCATCGTCCTGGCATTCTGGTAAGCAGGCAAACTCATAAGGTTTCGGCCAATACTGCTACTTTTATCTTTTATTTCTTCGGGTAAAAGTCTGTCGCGAATTTGCAGGATCTGTTTTCTGACAGCACGCTTATCCATCGCAAAACCTGCCTTCATTTTCGCAGTTAGGCATATTGCTTGCCAGCAAATCTGAGACGCCAGAGATATTAGTACACCACAGACAACAGAACCTTACTTGCAGAGTAAATAATATTCACCCATGCCCCACTATCAATATGCCCTGGCGAAATAGACCGCTGAAGTAGCTTTTTCACCACAAACAATACAGTTCTCGCCTACCGGTTTCTGATTGAACGGGATACAGCGAATGGTAGCCTTGGCATCATTTTTAACTTTAAGTTCGCACTCGTCGCTGCCGCACCAAGGAGCCAGGAAGAAGCCACGCGCCTGTTCCATAGTCTCAATTAATTCATGGTAATCTGACCCGCTGCGCGTATTTTCTTCTCGGAAAGTTCGCGCTCGCTCAAACATGTCGCTTTGAATTTGCTCCAACAACTGAGGCAGGCGAGTATGAAGCTCAGTTCTTGACGCGAATTCTTTTTCACCGTTATCACGACGGACTAGTACCACCTGATCCTTATCTAAATCCCTGGGGCCTATCTCGATGCGAATCGGCACACCCCTCATTTCCCACTCGTTATATTTCCAACCAGGCGAATATTCTTCGCGTTCATCCAGCTTGATACGAAAATTCTGTTTTAGTTCCGCGGCCAGTTCCCGCGCGGCCCCCAAAACACGTTCCTTGTCTTTCTTGGATATAATCGGTACTATCACCACTTGGATTGGTGCCATACGTGGTGGTAGCACCAGGCCGCGATCATCCCCGTGGACCATGATCAGGGCTCCGATAAGCCTGGCGGAGGCACCCCATGAGGTTTGCCAGGCATGTTTAAGTTGATCGTCCTGATCTAAAAAGGTAATGTCAAATGCTTTCGCAAAGTGCTGACCAAGATTATGTGATGTGCCTGCCTGCAATGCCTTACCGTCGCTCATCAAAGCCTCCACTGAATACGTGCGCAGCGCTCCGGCAAACTTTTCACGTTCTGTTTTAAGACCGGAGAGAACCGGCAAAGCCATCTCGGTTTCCATGAACTCCCTATATATCTCCAAAATTTTCAGGGTCTCTTCTTCCGCTTCCTCCTCGGTACGATGAACGGTGTGTCCCTCCTGCCATAAAAATTCAGAGGTACGCAGAAAGGGTCGGGTTGATTTTTCCCAGCGTACGACACTGCACCACTGGTTGATCAAAATCGGCAAATCACGCCAGGACTGGACCCACCGTGAATAAAAATCACAGATAATTGCTTCTGAAGTAGGACGAATAACAAGAGGTTCGCTTAAGATTTCATCACCACCCCTGGTGACCCAGGCTACCTCCGGAGCAAATCCTTCAACATGCTCCGCTTCTTTCAACAGCAAGCTGTGAGGAATAAGCAGAGGGAAATAAGCATTCTGGTGACCCGTTTCCTTAAAGCGTCTGTCCATCAGCTCCTGAATTTTTTCCCAAATGGCATAGCCAAATGGCCGTATGGCCATAAATCCTTTAATCGGAGCGTAATCCATCATTTCGGTTTTTAAAATTACATCAATATACCATTGTGAATAATCTACTGATTGGGGGGTTATTTCTTTGACGAACTCCTTAGTCCGGGCTGTTATACCCTGCCCATCTTGCTGCTCCATGAAGGTCACCCTTTCTGATTCTGCATCATACCGTAAGTTACCAGATTATTTTAGCATAATTCCTGAAATACCGCCAAAAATTATCGAGGATAAACAAAGTGAATCCCGGTGTAACAACATTTAAAACAGGTAAATTGTGTTTTCAGCCGGCATTTCCTCCTAACAATCACTCAGCGGATAGCAAAACTGCGGCGGGCTTGAAGCAGCTGCTGCCAGCTCTCTTCGCTTAAAGGGCGGTTAAAGCTGCGAAATGCAGCCAGTTTAAAGCCATGCTCTGCAGCCAGATATCTCATCTGCAGGATAGTTTCAAGGTTAACTCCGGATGAACCAAGACTATAATTTTGATAACGTTGCTCCAGAGCGAGCATCATTGTTTCAGCCATGCACGCATAGGCTAACCCCGGCTCAAAACCAAAATCCCACCCTAATGAAGGCAAACCGGGCACTTTGACAACACCACCGTCAATAACCAAAACATCCGGCCTGGCCTGATCAACTTCTTCGCTGACATTGGCCGGGCGGGAAATATCGCAAACAATAGCACCCTGTTTCAAGTTGCCGGCATGAATCATCTTGCCAGTAGTACTGGTTGCACTGATCACAACATCTGCACGGGACAGCACAGCATCGATATTTGTTGAAAACTCGATTAAACCCAACTTGCGACCCTCCCCATCAGCAAAAGCTTTGAAAGCTTCTAATGGCGCATCGGGCAAGGGTAGCGCCGCGCAACCGGCCAGGAGTCTGCCCATACTGCCAGCCTTGAGTGGACGCCCTTGCTGCAGCAGCGCAGCTTGGTAGCGGTAAATTTCCGCAGCCATCGAATACAGCCTTTCGCTTGAAGTTTTGTTGTTTGGGTTGCCGATCAGAATCAGGCGGGGCACCGTCTCAGATAAGAGCAAAGAAATTCCTTTGCCAATTGAACCTGCTGCTCCGACCACAGCGGCAATGATCGTCGAACGATCAATTTCTAGCTGTTCCGTTGCGGTATTTACCGCATCGACAGCTGAAACTACTGTGTAGCTGTTTCCTGTAGTTATAGGCACACCTTCATCTTTTAAATGCAACCCCCCCATCGAAACAACAGCGGTATAGGCTCCCAGGCCGATGATACGGGCGCCTCTGTCCCGGGCCAGAGCTACAGCAGCCTTTAATTCGGCCAAAGCCTGCTGGCGTGGCATCTCCATAAATTCGTCAGTTGTGCGAGGCAAGGCGATAAATTCGCCATAAGCCTTGCTCCCATTGGCCGAGTTAATACAAGCTCGCGAAACAACAAAAGGTCCAACCAAATCACCAACCCTTCCAATTAAGTCAGACAATTCTTTTTCGCTAAACGCACAGAGACTGTTATCGAACTGATGATAGCTTGCCAGATCGAGGGCGTGAATCAGAAAAGCGAACCGACCTTCCTCCGGATCCACTGAGGGAGTACTCCTGTTGGGAAAATAGGGAATAAAAGGCGGATAACTTTCGCCGTTATCCGTCCTGACCAGATATGATAAAAACCGAGCGGTGTTGTTTTCATTCAGACAGCCTAACATCGCGGCTATTCCATCCAAAGCATCCCTGCATTGTGATCGGCTGATAGTAAGGGGGGGCTCAATACGGATCACTGCACTGCCGTTCAGGGTAGGAGCTACCCGAACTTTCTCAACATTGAGTAAATACGAGGAAATCGCTGGAGTGAGCAGTTCTTGTTCGGCCATCACTCCCAGCATACTGCCCGGAAATACATCGCGATCAACATTAAACTCAAGACCCAGCATCAGGCCACGCCCACGCACAGCTTTGATCAGATGTGGATACTGTTTCTGCAGCTCCAAAAGACCTGTTTTTAAAAGTTCACCTTTTCCACGCACTTCCTCGAGCAGGGCTCCCTGATCACGAGTTAACACTTCCATTACTTGCAAACCAACCCGACAGGCCAGAGAATTTCCGGCAAATGTCGAGGAATGCTTTAATGCAAAATCTTCACTATATGCTTCATCTGAACATAGGCAGGCGCCGATCGGCATAATCCCACCGCCTAAAGCTTTTGCCAGGACTAATACATCCGGAGTGACGTTTTCCTGTTCACAGGCAAACAAGGTGCCGGTGCGCCCCATGCCGGCCTGAACTTCATCCAGAACTAAAAGCACTTTGTGGTGTGTGCAAATTTCTTTGGCCGCCGCCAGATAGCCAGTCGGCGGCAACACTATGCCACCTTCGCCCTGAATCGTTTCAACGATAAAAGCTGCGTAATAGCCAGGTCTACGCGCAAGCTCTTCTTCCAAGGCGGCAATATCGCCAAACGCAATATGATGAAAAAACTCCGCCGGGGCACCGAAAGCTTTTTGATAATTCGGGTTGCCTGTGGCTGAAAGAGCACCAAACGTTTTACCGTGAAAACTGTTTTTGGTAGCCAATATCCCAAGGCGGCCTGCTGCAGAACGACATAGTTTAATCGCCGCCTCAACTGCCTCAGTACCGCTGTTAGAAAAAGTAACATATTCAAGCCCGGCCGGAGCAAACTCCAGCAGACAGCGGGCCAACTCTCCGGCTGCTGCCAGTGCTGAAGGTTGGATAAAGCTGGGTTCGCATGAAACGCGAAACCGGTTGATGGCATCCCATATGACAGTGGGATTATGCCCAAAGGGCAAAGCGCCATAGGCGGCGATGCAATCGAGGTAGCGGTTGCCTGCTGCATCAAAAAGATAGCAGTCTTCTCCGCGCACATACGTTTGATCAAGTTTGATATGCGTAAGCATTTTGCCCAGGTGCGGGTTTACATATCGAGTAAAATTGTTCATCGCTGAACCTCCCATATAGTGTGCACATTTATGTGCACACTGATAGCATCTATTCTACCTTGATCGTTCCGTAAAATCAAGACCCGAATGAGAACACCATTAATGTATGATTTATATAGCACTTACTTCAACCCACAGTTATTCCGCTAAATGTTGTTTCCGGATGATAACGTCGGATCTGATTCACTCAATATTTGCCATGGATGGGTCTGATACCTTTTGTAAGCCAAGGTATTGACTTGTCGAACGCTAGCCCGATATTGGCACGGACGACATCCGAAAACACGCAGATGCGCCAGATCTGGCCCTAAATTTGAAGATGAGGAGGTAAAAACCGTAGGTTACGCTCTAGTTACAATATTGGGGTATTTAATTTGTGCGCAATACTTAATCAACCATCATCTGCCTGGCGCCCGGCATCTAATCTTCAGTACGCGGCAGGATCAAAGAAACAACATGACGTGCAGGATCAAGGTTTTGCACAATTACATCGAGTAACTCTTCGCGCTTAATCTCCTGCAACAACACAGGCACTTCAAACAGATCAGTGCCGCGGAATCTGTAAGCCAAAAAATTGTTGGCGATAAACTCTAACGAATCAAAACGCATAATGTAACCACCGAGTATTTTGCGGCGATGCCGTTCGAATTGTTCTGACGTGATCCCATCTTTTTTTAGCTTTTCCACAGCCAACATAATACGCTGATAAAGTTGATCCGGATCCCTGGTTTCACCACCAATTAGTGAATACCCATAGCTCGTTTCAGCAGAATATCCGGCCTCAAAGCGGTCATCAATCAGGCCCTCCTGATAGAGAGTATTATACAGCGGCTCGCTTGTGCCAAAGAGTACTTCCAAAACCATCTCCATCAGTATTTCACGGCGCAACAGCTGCCGCCCCTGTAACTTGTCAACCATTGTATCCTTAAACCCCAGGTTGATGATCGGCTCGGAAACGACCAATGTCTGCTCCGTACGTTGCCGGCAAATTTCAGGCGGCTCGTGGGGGAAATAGCGTTCGATCTTGCTCATTGGGTTGTAATTGTGCCGAGACAGGTTTTCTTGCACCTTACGACTTATGGTTTTCGGCGACACATCACCGACCACGAATACAGCCATGTTGCTGGGGTGATAAAACGCACGATAACAGCGATAAAGCAGATCCGGTGTGATTTGAGATATGCTTTCTAACGTCCCGGCGATATCATTACGAACAGGATGTTCGCAGTAGAGGCCAGCCAACAAGTTGAAAAAAACCCTCCAGTGGGGATGGTCTTCATACATCTTTATCTCCTGACCAATGATGCCCTGCTCTTTTTGAACAGACTTTTCGGTAAAGTACGGTTCCTGCACAAAATCAAGAAGCAGCTCCAGATTTTCTTCGAAATTCGAGGTGCAGGAAAAAAGATAAGTGGTCTGGGTAAATGAAGTATACGCATTCGGTGACGCTCCCAAAGCGGCAAAACGATCAAAAACATTACCCCGCTCATCTTCAAAAAGTTTATGCTCTAAAAAGTGAGCAACTCCATTTGGAACCCTGACCACTTCCGGATCCGGAGCAACTTGAAACAGGTTGTCGATCGAACCGAATTTAGTTGAAAATATGGCATATTTTTTCTGATATCCGGTCTTTGGCAGAATGTAAACATCCATCCCGGGGTGAACTGTGTACCGGTAAAGTGTTTCCTGTAATGCATGGTTTTCAATTATTTTCGGACTATTGGCTTTCAGGTTGACTACCTCCATCCCGAGGCCGCAGCAGATAAATAGTGTCTTTTTTTATCCGGCTGGCCACTGCTTTAACTTCTTCCAGACCAACGTCTTCTATGCCCTTGATCAATTCAAGGCTGGTATAGGTCTTGCCACCGATAGAACCGTCAAGATGAGAATAAATCATTTGGGAAGGACTGTCCTGTTGGGTACGAATAAGGTTGATCAGAGCATGTTTTGTATTTTCCATCTCGCTAGTGCTAATTTTACCTGCAACCATAGCTTCGATCTGCCGATCGATGATCGCAATAGCCTTTGCATAATCAGAATAATCGATCCCGGCCGCGATTACCATCAGCCCTTTATGCCCATCCAAACGAGAATAGATGTAGTAGGCAAGGCCGGCTTCTTCTCGAACCTGTTGAAAAAGCTTGGAATGGGGAAATCCGCCCAGAACGCCGGAATAAACTAAAAGTGAACAATATTCAGCATCGCTAAAACCGGTGTAGGTACGAAAGCCAAGAACAAGTTTGGCCTGGTTGACCACCATCTCTTCTTCCAGACTCTTAACCTCTTGCACAGGATAGTCAATCTCGACCGCAGGAAGGACAAGTTTTTTTTCTGAACACTTAAAGGCCAGTGCTTCTCTAGCTGCTTCCAGCACCTGTTCTTCTTCCAGTTCGCCGATTATATATAAATCAATAGGGTTGTTGAAGAGCAATTCCCGGTAATAGCTGTACAATGACTCCCGATTAATATGATCATAGTTCTCAATACACCCTAATCTGTAAACACCGTAGCGTTCTTCCGAGCACATCGTTCTAAGGCACTGCTCCAGCGCATACGTCCCTTTATCATTAACAAGTGATCTGATCTCCTTGACCAGTTGATCCTTTTCCTGATCAACATATTCTTTTTTAAAACCATTATCCTCAATAAGGGGGTCTCCCATCACACTACCCAGTATGGACATGCCGCTGCGTAAAAGTTTGTCATTTCCCCCAACATATTTACCGTGCACCGTCTCCAAATGACAGGCAATCATATGCCGCTCTCCACTTTTGATAATATCCGTAGAAAGATCGGCTCCATATAAATTCTCCAGTTCACGACGCAGGGTTAAATTATCAGGATAAAACCGACTACCTTGTTCCAATACGGCCGAAAGAAGGGCATTTAAAGGGGCCAGTTTTTCATTAAGCTCTTGATGGATATACAATCCCATAGTGATTGTTTTGAATTTGGGGGTCGGCATAAAAATCAAGCGAATTCCGTTCGGTAAATAATGGGTTGCATAATCTGTGGTCAATAATCGAACCTCCTTCGGTTAAAAGACCGTCCTTTACGCAAAACAAAACTTGTTTGTAGGCTTATTATCTTTTATTCCATATCGGTATTTATTATCCTGCAACAAAGGTTTCGGCCATTTTTTCGTTGAACATTCAACCATATTTTACCTCTTTGTTTATTGACTTAGCGCATATCAGATGTTATCATAGCGGTGTGCGGTGATGCTAGGCGCCCGTAGTGAAAGGGATATCACGCAGGCCTCCGGAGCCTGAAGTCGGGGTTCGAATCCCTGCGGGCGCACCAATGAAGAGGCAACCTGGTTCAGGTTGCTTTTATTTATAAACAACAGGGGCACATGTGCAATGGCCAAAGTAAAATTTATCCCCCAGCAAAAAGAAATCACGATTGCCGAGGGCACTAATCTGCTCAAGGCTGTCGCTGAAGCTGGTTTGCATGTCGAGGGAAATTGTGCCGGCAAAGGAACCTGTGGGAAATGTCAGGTAAAAATCATTGAAGGCAATGATGCAAAACCTTCCCCGGCAGAGATTGAACATCTCTCGCCAAATGCACTGGAAAAAGGTTGGGTGTTGGCTTGCCAGCGGATTGTGCGTCAAGACAGCCTCATTGAAGTATCGGATCAAAATGATACTCCGTTACGTAAAACAACTATGACCGGAAAGATAATAACCGGGCTCACAGATCCGCTTCTGGAGAAAATACCTGTTTTTTTGGTTCCGCCCACAATTAATGACCAGACGGCAGATTTGGAAAGGCTGCTTGACCAGCTGCCGCGCCAAAACTTAAGCATAAGTTGTCGTGAACTTTCAACCATTCCCCGCACCTTGAGAGACTCCGCCTACGCAGTAACTGCTGTCCTGTTCGAGAATTATTTTCTTGATATTGAACCAGGCAACACTGCCGATCAAATGTACGGGGTAGCCTTCGATATCGGTACTACAACAATTATGGGTTCCCTGCTGGATTTAAAAAATGGCGCGCTCCTGGCTGTTTCGGCAGTGACCAACCCCCAAAACATTTACGGAGCTGATATTATCTCCAGAATCAATCACGCTTCACAAAGCAAAGAAGGTTTACAACAGCTACAAGATCTGGCAATCGGAGCCGCCAATGATATAATCAAAGATCTTCTCAGGGAAACAAAACTGAACCAAAATCAACTTTACGAAGCTGTCGCAGTGGGTAATACGACTATGGGCCATCTCTTTATGGGTGTTGACCCAACTCACCTGGCGCCTGCTCCTTTTATACCGGCATACCAACGTGCCCTGATGGTAGCGGCTGCAGATCTGGGGCTGGCCATTCACCCAGCCGGCCGGGTAACATTTCTACCCAACATCGCTGGCTATATAGGCTCCGATACAGTGGGTGTAATTATAGCGACCAACCTGGACCTGCGGCAAGATAATTGCGTTGCAATCGATATCGGAACCAACGGTGAACTTGTTATCACGGCAAGGGGGAGAGTCATAACATGTTCGACGGCAGCAGGGCCAGCTTTTGAAGGAGCTCAGATCAGGCATGGCATGCGAGCAATGTCGGGAGCAATCGAGAAAGTAACCTACTGCGATGGAGAAATCAGGTTGGAAACGATCAACGGTACACCGGCTAGCGGCATCTGTGGTTCCGGCCTTATTGATGCCGGAGCCGCATTGCTGAACGCCGGTTTACTTGAGACTACAGGTCGTTTTGTCGACCCGGATAAAAACCCGGCACAAGTTTCTACCCGTCTTCTTGACAGACTGCGTCGCGGTAGCAACGGTCTGGAGATTGTGCTGGTGCCAGGTCAAGATTCCGCAACCGGAGAAGATATTATCCTTACCCAGGGTGACATACGCGAACTACAACTGGCCAAAGGAGCAATCTGTGCCGGTCTGCAGGTGTTATTAAACGAAACCGGCCTCAAGGTAACAGATCTTGACCAGGTGCTGTTAGCCGGCGCGTTCGGCAGCTCTGTGCGCACAGAAAGTGCTATAACTATAGGCCTTCTTCCTGAATTGCCGCCAGAAAAAGTTACCGCTGTTGGCAACGCTGCCGGTGACGGAGCCAGAATTGTTCTACTCTCCCGCTCTGTACGCAAGAGAGCGCTTGCTTTACCCAAACTAGTCGAACACCTGGAACTCTCCACCCACCCCGACTTTCGGGATCTTTTTGTCAACGCGCTAGCATTCCGAGCTGTGAAGTAGCGGAGTTTTTTTGCCCTTTTTTCTCAGTTGCAGGAAATTACATAGCAGTGCAGAATTAACCATACTAATGGTGGCAACAACCGGTAATAGTAAGACTTAATTTTCCCTTTGAGGAGGTATAATAAATGTTCACAGCCAAGGAAGTTATGACCGCCCCCGTTATTACTGTCACCGAAAACCAAACACTCCAGGATGTTATCGAATTAATCGCTAAACACAGCTTCAGCGGTGTGCCGGTCGTCAACGATGAAGGTATTGTTACAGGTATTGTCTCGGACACAGATATTATTCGCTACTCTCACCAGATCAATGTAGTTCCACTGGCCAACCTTTCCGGTTGGATTTCTCCGCATACTGATATCTCTGACCTGGTTGCGGTACGCAAGGGTATAGAACAACTTCATCGTACTAAAGTCAGGCAAATTATGACCAAAAAAGTATTTACTGTAAAAGAAAACGGCTCCATCAATGAAATAGCCCGCCTGATGAGCCGCCGTAATATTAATCGCATCCCGGTAGTCGACGATCTCGGTAAACCGATCGGCATCGTTACCAGAGCCAATGTTGTACAGTGTATGACTAAAACATAAGCATTGGGAATCGAGAAAAAAGAAACACCCTCCGATGTCCCGTCAAAATGAGGAGACAGATTATCAATTTCAAGGAGAAAACGTTTGTCTTCGACAAATATTGATAGGCAACAACAGACCGAAACTCCGGGTTGTCTTAACGATCGCCTTTCAAAAATAAAATATCTTGGCAGTTTATGGCTTGGCAAAATCCTGATCTCGGCAACCCGCATCTCCGGTCGGGGTGGCACTACGCTGCCCGGCAGGGTTGCACTGAAGATTAGCCCCAAACTTACTTCTTTCTTAACCGGACAACTGACACGGGGTAGCCTCATCGTAACAGGCACCAATGGCAAAACAACAACCGCTTCTCTCCTTACCGGTATCCTCAAGAATGAAGGTTACCGTTGTATCCATAACCAATCCGGCTCGAACATGTCCTGGGGAGTCGCCTCAGCGTTAATCGGTGCCAGTTCATGGCGGGGAAAACTAACTGCAGATTTTGCCGTAATGGAAGTCGACGAAGGAGCGTTTCCGGCGATAGTCCGCGATATTCAGCCTTTAGCAACAGTGGTCACCAATATTTTTCGCGACCAACTGGATCGCTATGGCGAAGTAGACCAGATCCGGGATGCGATCAGGCGTGGATTAAATGCGCAGCCGCAGGGCAGCTTCCAGATTATAAACGCGGACGACCCTTCCTTAACCGGGATCGAAATTGCCGACGGCCTATCAAGATGGACTTATGGGCAAGAGTCAGAGCCACCGGAAACTACATATCAAAACACCAGCGGGGACATCAAACTATGTCCTCGCTGCCACGATAAGCTGGATTACATGATCATTTATTTTGCCCACCTTGGCCAGTATCGCTGCCTGCGCTGTGGCTACAAGAGGCCTGAGCCTGAAGTAAAATTAACCGGACACACCAGATATCCCGATGGAAGTGCTTTACTGGAGATCAGATTGCCTGATGAAACGCTTCTTGTTAAATACCCGCTAATTGGAACTTACAATGTCTATAATGCTCTGGCTGCTATTGCCTGTGCTCACACCCTGGCTATACCATCGGCTACTATCAAATTGTCTCTGGAAAAAGCAGTACCTCCTTTTGGCCGCATGGAATTATTCGAACTGGAGGGAAAAACTATGATCATGGCTCTGATCAAGAACCCTGTCGGCGCGAATGAGGTTCTGCGTACACTTTTATCGCAAACTGGTAATGTTGATATTCTGATTGCGATCAATGATAAGATTGCCGATGGTACAGATGTTTCATGGCTTTGGGATGTCGATTTCGAACTGCTGACAGCAATCGAAGAGAGATTATCGTCCATTGTTGTATCCGGGTTGAGAGCCTGGGATATGGCCGTACGTCTTAAATACTCCTGTTTCGACCCAAAACGAATACAAGTTGAAGAAAACACGGCTAAAGCGCTAAAACATTGCCTGGATCAAACTGCAACCGGAAAAGTGCTGTATCTCCTGCCTAACTACACAGCCATGCTTGAAATGCGCCACGCAATGAACCAAATGGGGTTGGGCAAACCTTACTGGGAGGGATGAGAATGGCAAAAATCAACATTTACCATCTGTACCCGGACCACCTCAACCTTTATGGCGACCGGGGCAATATACTTGCTCTCTGCCAACGCGCTCACTGGCACGGAATTGCAGCAAATTTAATACAGATAAGGCCCGGTGAGAAGATTGACTTTGCAACCTGTGATCTTCTCTTTTCTGGAGGCGGTCAAGACAGCGACCAAAAGCTGGTAGTTCAAGATTTAAAGAGCTGTCGCGATGAGATGCGAAAAGCTGTCGAAGAAAACATGATTCTTTTTGCTGTCTGCGGGTCTTACCAACTGCTGGGACTGTATTATACCACTGCCCGAGGAGAACGACTGACTGGCCTGGATTTGATTGATCTATACTCCGAGGCGGGACATAAAAGAATGATCGGCAATGCGCTGATCAACTGCTCTTTGTGGGATCCCCCACGCAAGCTGGTTGGCTTTGAAAACCATGCCGGCAAAACTTTCCTTGGGCCATCCCTTCATCCCTTAGGCCAGGTAATCAGTGGCTTCGGCAACAACGGCAGCGATAAAAAAGAAGGTGCCGTATACAAAAATGTAATCGGCACTTATCTGCACGGCCCACTTTTACCGAAAAACCCCTGGCTGACTGATTATCTGCTGCAGAAAGCACTACTTTACCGCAACCAAAACCATCAATTACGAGAACTCGACGATTCACTGGAGCAGCAGGCTCATGATACCACCGTAAGGTTAACCTCCTCGCGGAGCCATAAACTTAAATCTTCACACGCCTAAAATTTAAAGTTTTGTGACAATATCGGCTTTCTCGCGCAGATAAACCATTAACTCACTGATCGAAGCCGGTATGCTTTCTTCAATCAACGCATCCATAACCTGTTCGCTTACTTCTTCGTAATTTACAACACGGCCCTCTCTGCGATTGAGGACCTGAATGACATGAAAACCGAACGTAGTGCCTACCGGTCCGCTAATTTCACCTATTTCCAGATTAAAAACAGCCTCTTCAAATTCAGCTACCATCGTGCCACGCCCAAAAAACCCCAGATTACCTCCGGCATCCTTATTGGAAGAATCAAGAGAGC
>DATIKA010000164.1:0-7481 GCA_035478055.1 Candidatus Limnocylindrales bacterium
CATAAAATGACGCCTTTTCCTGCAAAACCGGGGCGAACCCGTCTCTGATGCGCCCTTCCGCTACTTCATGGCCGGTGATCAATAAGCCCATTTTCAGTTTTTGATACGGCGTAATTGATATAACCGGCCCAGTGCTGCAGATCGATTCAACTTTGTTGATTATATCTTCAGAGACTACCAAGGGGATGACTTTTGCCCCGGCTACTTTTTCGCCTTTTTCCACCTGAACATTATTGTGTAATGTGGAGACAACGATATGATCAAGCTGATTCAGATGTTCCAGCTTTTCTACATCGATTTTCAGTAAACCCCTGCTTTCAGCAATCAAATTAAAACGTCCCTCGGAAGGACCTTGCATTGCCAAACCGCATCCCTGCACCGCTCTGGCGATTCTCAGGCCGGCGTCGTCTTCATGAAGATCCCCTTCTTCCAGCTCAATAGCGTAGATATATTTTTTGCCCAAGTCCAGCAAAAGCGGAATATCTTCTTCCCGGATGCAATGACCTTTTTTAAACAGAGGGCCTTTAAATACATCTTTTTCAATTTTTGTGACATCGTGAAACAGTAGTTTACCGACCGCCTTTGCGGTGGCTATGCGCTGAACAATCATCTGGACACACCTTTCCGCTCTAACTTCAATGTCGGGAAAAACTGCAATCTTTGCCGAGGTGGTAGCGATTGAGAATTGCTTCCAGCACTCCGCCGCCGACTGCCCGCGCTTTATCGGATATAGTACAGTAGTCTACAGTGCGTCCGCGGGGGTCAATATCGCCTACTTTCATCCCCTCGCTGACCGTCAGGCCGGGATAAAGTAATCCGCGCACAAGCCCTCCAGTGGCAGCTTTGATAATGGTTTTATCGACCAGTGCAACGACTTCCCCTGCTCTGACTGTATCACCAATTTCTTTTAATGGCGTAAATATGCCACTAGCCGGCGAGCGCAGCAACCTTTCTTTGCCTATGCCGGCTACTTCCGCAGGATCAGATGTATCTTCATCTGCCGAACCGGTATAAATAACTTTACCCAGGTTGTGACCACGGTTAGTTTCGATGACCGCATGAACATCTTTTCCCGCTGTGAAACCGGGACCGAGACCAATAACCAGGAGAGCGTCATCTATCTGTACAGCCTTTTTGCGCTTGGCCATTATGGCATCAACTATTGTCGCCGGTTTTAATGCCGCAATTGTTTCACCGTGAAAATCGATCAGCACCGGAATTTCTCGTCTTTCAAGATAATCGTACACATTTTCCGGTGACGCGCAAAGCCGTGCCGTAACTGACTCGACCTTTGCGCTTCCGGCATAAACTGCTTCCGCAAAAGCTACTGTTCGGCGCACCACCAGTGGTTGAGCAAGCTCGAGCATAATCACATCAAAACCGGACTGCCAGAGACGGTGTGCCACTCCGGTAGCAATATCACCTGCTCCCTTGATCATAACTGAGCGCGGAATCACGTTCAGGCTCTTCATTCCCTTCTTGGATCGGCCTGTTGTAGTAACCAGCATCTTTATGCTGGATTATTCGGTACATGAAGCCTCAAAACGAGTGAGGAAGAGGCAGCCAGAGCCCCAAGGTTGCATGCCTATGGGTCATGCGCCTGTTACCCCATTCTTACTTCCCACAATTCCCTGTAAAAAAAGAAAACCCTTTTTACAGGGTTTTCTGATTTCTGACTGTGCGGGTATTCCATGGTCTAATAATCGTCGCCTCTACCATTATAGCCAGATCCGTTCTCATCATCCCGGCGATTATTCTCTGCGTTTGGCCCATAGCCAGATCCGTTCTCATCATCCCGGCGATTTTTCTCTGTGTTTGGCCCATAGCCACGTCCGTTCTCCGTGTATTTCCCCCCGATCGAATCATCGAAGTTCCTGAGCCTGGGGGCGGCCGCGATAGCTTCTGCTATTATTGCCAGCGCATCCGCTTCCGTTATGGGCGGTTCTTCTTCCATCAAATCAATAAAGGCCGAAACAACTGTGCTGACTTCTCTTAGTGTCGGATCAGCGGTAATTGCCATTATTAGCACAGCCATTGCGGTCGGGGCTGTGATACCGGCATCATGCATATCGATCATGTATGAAATTATGGTCGATATCTCCCGGCGGAATATCCCCGGTGCAATACCTTGTCGCAAATCAAACACTTTCAGCGCATCGGCAAATGCAATCCCGGCATCACGCATATTTATAAAACCTGAGGCTATCTCGTAAATACCCTTTGGCGACGGATCTACTAATGCCGCCCTTTCAAGGACCGTCCTTGCTTCATCTTCGCTCAGCCCGGCAGCGACCATGTCCCTGAAGGCTTGATCCAGTCTGTCATGTCTGCCACCAGGCCAGTTCGTACTGCGTTCGTTTCCAATCAAATTATCGAAGTTCCTGAGCGTGGGGTCGGCCGCGATAGCTTCTGCTATTATTGCCAGCGCTTCCGCTTCCGTTATGGCCGGTTCTTCTTCCATCAAATCAATAAGAGCCGAAGCAACTGTGCTGACTTCTCTTAGTGTCTGATCAGCGGTAATTGCCATTATTAGTACAGCCATTGCCGTCGGGGCTGTGATGCCGACATCATGCATATCGATCATGTCCGAAATTATGGTCGATATCTCCCGGCGAAATATCCCCGGTGCAATATCCTGTCGCAAATCAAACACTTTTAGTGCATCGGCAAATGCAATCCCGGCATCCTGCATATCTATAAAACCTGAAGTTATCTCGTAAATACCCTTTGGCGACGGATCTACTAATGCCGCCCTTTCAAGGACTGTCATTGCATCAGCTACGCTCAGCCCGGCAGCGACCATGTCTAGAAAGGCTTCCGAAATTCTGTGAAACTCCTTTGCAAAAGCTTCTGCGCCGACCCCGAGCCCTTCCGTAAAGCTCCGCAGGGCAGCGACGGCTTCGGCAGAAACCCCGTGCTTCGCAAGATAGGCAAGATCGGATGGCTTTACTTCTGATTGCCGGGCACTGCCAGAAAAACTGGCACCGACTGCCACAGTTTCAACAGGAAGTTTCGCTGCAAGCTGTTCGATGTGTTGCGCCATGGCCTGCTCTGCCTGAACGGTTAACTCTGGCATTTTCTCAGCATTTGCATCTTTTGCTGATTGTACCATAAGGAATATCCTGTTTTCGGGGTTCAGAAAACCGGCATCATTCAGCCGACCTGCTATCACCCCGAACGCTTGCTCGAGCGTCATATTGCTTAGTTCAATTCCGTCGAACACTCGTCGCGCCTGCTCTCCCCTGAGCTCAACGCCTATTACATTCTTATCCGCATCAATTGTGAGCATCAGAATTGGGTTGACTTCTAACGTTATATAGGCGAAGGCCGGCGGAGTTGGAACAGCTGCCTGGCAACCCAGCAGCAGTAAGGATAAAACAACTACCGGAATTACTATTTTTGCTTTTTTCAATAACACTAAAATCACCTCATCATTTATTGAGCATCAGCACCTGCTATATCTGCTGTATCTGCTGTTTCTCTGTCTTACATAATGAGGTGATTCGATAAAAGTTGCAATTTTATTTCAAAAAATATTTTTTTATTCGCCGGGATCGTCGTAGCGCCCATTTTCATCGTTGCTGCGGAGTTCGTCCGGTTCTCCTGTCCGTTCCGGTTCATCATCCACTTGCGGCAGCAGTTCCTGTTCCGGCCTGCCTCGTTCTCTTGTTTCTCTCCTTGCTGGTCTTTGCCTTCCTCCATTCACTCCCGACCGCTCACCACTGTTTTCGAGCTCAACCTCCTCATCACCAGGCTCTATGTAATCCTCTGATCCATCCTCATCGTCCTGTTCGTCTTGTTCATCCGTTTCACCATTTTCTTCAAATCCCCGGCCAGATTCTATCATACGGCGTATCTCAACAATAGCGCGGGCCGGACTGACACCTCCATCTATAATATCCAGAAGCCTTTCTACCGCGGCTTCCAACTCATCAATTCCCATTCCCATTGCCAACATCTCTCTAATCATGCCAACGGCCGCCTGCTCCCGCATTCCCGCATCCACCATGGCGGCGACCAGTTCAGCAATGGTGCCAAAATAGTCGGCAAATTCAGTTTTTTCAACCTCCAGTTCTTCGCCCACTTTGAACAAGGTGCCCAGCGTATTGGCAGATACGCCAGCATCAAGTAAACGAGTGTATTGAGAAGGTCTCAGCCCCGCCCGTTCGGCTTCCTCATAATTATCTGCATCCAAAATAAATGGACTTACTACGATCTCGACATTCAGCTCGAGAAGACGTTGGCTCGCAGCCACACGCGCCCCTTCCAGGGCCGCCGCCAGGTTTTCCTGCGGGACGACCCCGGCAACAGGGGACATGACGAGCAGTATTCTTCTGCCGGGCGTGAGAATATCTTGACCGTAAAATCTGTCAACGATCTCCGCAACAGCCTGTTGTGTTTTTTTGTTGCGAAAATCTATTGTACTGAATATTTCCAGCGCCCTGGGATCCATAGCTTCAAAACCTATGACATTGTTATCAGCATCGATAATTAGCCTGACTGCAGGGTTTACCTCCAGCACAAGATGAACAAAGGGCTGCGGCGGGGCCTGAACGAAAAACAGCAACGCCGCCACCAGCAAGGTTACGGCCATTACCGGCAGGGCATAGACCATCCTGCGGCGCATAGCGAAAGGCATACCATACAATGCCCGGAAGATAGGTACCCTGGCAGGTTGCCTGGATAAACGTGCATAATCGAGCAAGGAGCTCTTAAGCCTCTGCTTGTACAGAGGTGTTTGCACCTGAGGAAATTCAATATTTTGCAGCCTTTCTGCCAGTTGTATTTGGTCTTTTGTGTGTTTATCCATATTCACCAGTCCTCTGTCACTCATAATGCCGCCCCAACCAGAAGGTTGCACTTTCCTCCTGCTGCAAGATATCTTTTTTCAGTTTTTTAAGCCCTCTGTGCAAAAGTGATTTTACCGTTCCCTCGGGTTTGCCAAGTATAGAGGCGATCGCGGCATGTTGCTTGCCGGCAAAAAAACGCAGTGCTATTACCTCTCTATATTTAGCTGGAAGCAGGTCTATTTGTTCTCGTACGGCCAAATACTCATGATGCCTTTGAATTTCCTGCTGCGCAGCTATCATTTCCTGTTCCACATCATCCCCGGATATAGGCTCAAAGCCCATGTCTCTCATCTCATCCAGTGAAACGGACTTGTAGCTTCCCCTTCTATTCAGGGCAGCAATCTCATTGATCGCTATCCTATACAACCATGCTGAGAAAGGAACATTCTGCCACTTGAATTTTCCTATATTTTTGAGGGCTTTAAAAAACGTTTCCGCGGTTATGTCCTGGGCAACCTGGACATCGCCCGTCCTGCGCAGCACGTAGTTCAATATAATGTCATAATTCTGTTCATAAAGCTTTCCAAAAGCTTCAGGATCAAGTTTTGCCTGTTCAACCACTTTTTTTTCGTTTTCCAGCTCTGCAGCACCGTATTGCACAGTCTTCACCTTCTAATGATCATATATGCCAGCATGAGTGCCGTTGCTACCTGTATGATGGTGGGCGCCGCTTCAATTGTGAGTGCCCATCACAGGTTGAAAAGCTGTGCGGGAGTGCCTGAGATTCCAGGCGGACCATCTCTGCCGCTTGTATTTTTGCAGCGTCGAAGTTTGTAAACCCTTGGAAAGTAAAAATCGCGACAAAATGGAACGTCTATCTTGCCCGGGAACGTTTGGACCGGTTCCCGATCGAAGGATTATATTCACTATGCCTTAAAGCCTCTAAATATATCTTGCAGGCCGGCAGGGTAAAACCCCTTCGCCGCTGATCCAACACCCTTATTAGATCCTAATACTAACATGAGGCGGAGCTTGACCACACCCGCCTCATGTTAGTACAAATTTGGCTCATAAACAACTTAAATCAGCAACTTTTATCCCTGATATCCCTGAGAACCACTTTTGCATCCGGTGTTTTCCTCCTTAAAGAGACAGCCAGTTGTTTGTGCTGTCAGTCTAAGTACAAAATGGCTCATAAGCTGCAAACGAACACTCCCCGGAGCTTCTTCTAATCCGCCGCTGGCAGTTCAATTGCGCGCCATGTTTCCAGCATCTGGATTGTGGAGTCTATCACTTTTTACCTTCAGTACGGCTTGCTAAAACCGGGTTCACCATCGTAAAACCACAGCTTCTGTGCAGCCGACCATAACCATTTCTTGCTGAGCTCGGTTAAAAAACTGTCAACGTCCTGGTCGGTAATATCAGAACTGGCCATGAAACGGCAACGGTACCAGTTGACCAACATCAAATCCGGACTGACAAAGCCGGGCCAAACCTTGGTGCCACGATTGGATATGAATTCACACTCAATAGTGCCATATTTTTCAAACTGGGGCACACCGTCTTCACAAATAACATAGACGTCTACCCCTACCAGCTTGACATCTTTTATTTTTTTACTAATCACAGGCAACCCTCTTCTTTTTACTGGCCGCAAGGACCAGATTTATTTTGATAAAATACCGGCATTATGCTCAAATTGATTGCGTTACAAGGCAGCAGACACAAATTGACTGACACAAGGTTAGCCCGATTCACGCATTTTATCGACGATAGCCTGAGCGTATTCATCTGTACTGGCTGTACCGCCTACATCGTAGGTAACATAACGACCCTCCGTCAGCACAGCATGCATCGCCTGTTCGATACGCTGCGCAACTGCCGTTTCCCCCAACCAACGCAACATCATGATGGCAGAACCCAATACGGCAGATGGATTAATTTTTTTCAGACCGGTGTATTTGGGCGCTGACCCGTGGACAGCTTCAAAAATAGCGCAGTTATCGCCAATATTGGCACCGGGAGCAAAGCCAAGCCCACCTACCATCCCGGCGCAAAGGTCGGTAATAATATCGCCGTACAGATTGGGCAGCACCAGACAATCGAACTGGGCCGGATTGCGCACCAGCTGCATGGCACAATTATCCACAATTATATCCCCTGTTTCCAATTCCGGGTAATTTTTGGCCGCCTCACGGAAAGCCTCCATAAACAGCCCATCGGTCATTTTCATAATATTGGCTTTATGCACGCAAAAAACTTTTTTGCGCCCGTTGGCTCGCGCCCACTTGAAAGCAAAATCAGCAATACGGTATGACCCGGGCCAGGTAATAACCTTCAGGCATTGTGCCACTTCGTCCGAGACCATGTGCTCAATAGCCGCGTAGGTATCTTCCGTATTTTCGCGGAAACAAAGAATGTCAATATCATTCCAGGGCCGCTTAACGGCCGGTATCGAAAGGGCTGGACGCACGTTGGCGTAAAGGTCAAACACTTTGCGCAGCGTAACGTTGGCGCTTTTATGACCCGTCCCTACCGGGGTAGTCGTGGGTCCTTTCAATGCTACCTTGTTTTTGGCAATGGACTGGATGGTCTTTTCCGGCAGCAAAGTGCCGTATTTGTCCAGACAACCGAGGCCTATCTCCGCATATTCCCATTTAATATCAACACCGCCGGCGTCGATAACCATTC
>DATIKA010000165.1:0-7782 GCA_035478055.1 Candidatus Limnocylindrales bacterium
GTTGTCAGGCTCTCCGTTTATCTAAGTGAAAATAAGAACCAGTGGAGAGCTTGTCGCGCTAACATTATAAAATTCATATTACGAGGAGGCAGGGCAGATGAAAAAAATCATGTTCGGGTTTGTTGTGGTGGCAGTTATGGCAGTGATCTTAGTTGCAGGTTGTCAATCGGCTAATGTGGCCCAAAATGTTTACAACGATGGTGTTTTTACCGCTTTTTCGGATGCTACACAACGTGGTTATACGAGAATAGATATAACTATTGAAGACGACACAATTATTGCAGCGCAGGCGGCTGGTTTTGACGGTCTGGGACTAGAAAAACAAGACACCTACCGGTATGCTCCTTTCCTGGAGGCAATGGAAGAACTCCCCAAGCGCATTGTGGAACAAAACAGCTGGGACATCGATACGGTCTCCGACGCCACAACTTCTTCGAGGGAAGCCCGCATGGCGACTTTACGGGCACTGCAAATGGCACGCATTAACCCCACCAACACCGCCCAGTTTTTTGATGGTACTTTCATGGCTGTGTCTGAACCGGTCGATCTCGCCGGGCGCGGATGGTCCATCGCCTGGGTTACCATCGCCAACGATAAGATCACTGACGTGATTATACATGATACCACTCCAGAGCGGGACGATGCTGGTTCGGTGATTCCCAACCAATTCGTGATCAAGAACGTAGATGCTGCGAGTCCTGAATTTTATCCTTTTCCAGCGTACCATGAAGCAAGGGTTGAATTAGCAGAGCGTTTTGTGGCAGCAAATTCTGATACTGTTGACGGCTTCACCGGTGCTACTAATACTTCGACTAACGCCATGATTGCTGTCGCTCGCGCACTTGAGATGGCCAGGCGCAAATAGGTACCATCTACCCACGTAAGCCCACCAAAGAGCAGGTACACACCTGCTCTTTTTCTCGTTTGCCCCGCATGGGCAATAACTTAGCGGTGAAAGTCCGCTACAGACCCGGTGGTAGGAACTGTTAGCAGAAGAAACGGGCGTCCATCGTGAGGTGGAGTCTGAAGGAAGTCTAATGCAAACTCTCGGTTTGAAGAACAGAAACCACATATAAGGCATTTGTAGGGCTAACGAGCGCGCGAGTCAATGCAAAGTTCGATACCACCCGAACCTATGGTGTAGATGCGGCAGATATGTGAGAGGAGGGTTATTGCTCTTAACGGGGGAAGTCTCGCGGGGCTTGCCGGCAAGAGGGATGGTTAGACAACCCACAGCAACAAGCCGATGCATAGATGTGCGGCTGAACCGCGAGAAGTCAGCAGAGGCCATAGTACCGAAGCTATGCATCGGGAAGGGCTGAACAATGGTAGTCTTACAAGCGAAAGGAAGGTGAAACAATGCGAAGTGAGCAGAAAACTGCAAAAACAAGCTGCCCCGGTAAGGGTATGGTGGAAACAGAGAGTAACAAGGGAGCGCGGAGTATTGCATTACTGGAAACCGCAGAGGGAGACGCTGCAGAAAGTTTGCTCTAAAGAGTGCTGCACTGGAATAACCTGAATGCAGCCTACATGAGAGTTAAGCAAAACAGCGGAGCAGCAGGCGTTGACGGAATGACAGTCGATGGAATGTTGGCATACGGTATTGTCTTATGAGCCGGTCCTGAGGTTGGATGGCGCGGCAAGAAAAGAGTTCTGCAGCATGTTGAGGAAATGTCCATTTTTGTCCGATAAAAAGTCAGACCAGGATCAAGTGGCACTGCCATCTTGTATTTGGTTATCATTGCCAGAGGAGGATACGGGTTTAATCGAACCTGACTGCTTACTCAACTCAGTGAAAAGATTTGTCGCTAAACATCGGGCTCAACATAGCTTTTTATGCGACCAGGCTGCCCGAAAAGCAACAAAATATCCCCAGGCAACAATCGATCGTCGCCCCTTGGAACGTAAATGACGTTGCCTTTGCGGTTGATCGATAAAACAATAATGCCGCAATCTTGCAGCTGCAGTTCTTTGAGTGTTTTATTGGCCAGCGATGCACGCGAATTCGTCAAAACCACTTCCGTGACCATGTACTCTCCAAAGTTTTCGATACTGCCAGCCCCTAAATGGCAAAAGGTCTGAGTTTTCTCAATGTTCTTTTCAAGGTATCTCTCAAAAAACAGAATAAATCTTGGATTGCGCACCAGGATATAGATAATTACAAGAATGCCACTCAAAAACAGTAGATCGCTTACGCCTCCTATGTCGGCAGTAAGAATTCTGACAAGTAGAGAAATGATAACTGCCAATACAATAGGGCCGCTTATCATCAGTCCCATGGCAATTTTTCGCCTGACCGGGTGTTTTGTCACTAGCTCCGATTCGATTGTGGTATAGCCATTGGCCGATATAATCGAGATAGCTTCGAACCGCGCCTTATCACGCTCTAACCCGGTTAGTTTGAACATAACTGTCGCCATCTCAATGCCCACAAAAATTAACAAAAAAACTAGCACTAATAACGCTATTTCTGTGCTCATGCCGACGCTTTCCCCTTTCGTTTCTTTTAACCACATTTTACCATGATTGATACGGATTTCATAGCCCAAATTTTGCCGTTTAACAACGACAATCATTGCATCCTAAAATTATGGCAAAAAAAATTATTGACTTTTGCTATGTAAAATATTAATATATTTATGATAGCAATTTAATATCATACTATTTCGTTAAGGAGTGTTTTATAATGGACGAGATCAGCAATGTAAAGCAAAGACCCGTGCACCAGGTTGAAATTATCCCGAAGTCCCTGAGCGGCATGCCGATTCTCCTGCTTAACATACTCATGATGCTGGCTGCAATTGCAGCCCTGGTCTTGGGAATCATGAAAATTGATGCCGGCGGCGACACGACGATTGGTGTTACCTTAATCGTTGCTGGAAGTATCTACCTTTCAATCATCGGCCCAATTATTTTTATCGGTCTAAAAATTCTGAAGCCAAACGAAGCACTGGTTTTGACTCTTTTTGGCCGGTACTATGGCACCCTTCGGGGAGATGGGTTTTTCTTTGTAAATCCATTCGTCGCTGCTGTGAAACCCGGCGCTGCCACTTTCATGCCGTCCAGTCTTATTTCAGTGGCGGTCAGTAAAGAAAAAGCGCAAGCTGCTGCAACCGCCGCGCCGGATAAAAAGATTTCCCTTAAAGCGATCACATTAAACAACGACAAGCAAAAGATCAACGATCTGTTGGGCAACCCGATTATTATCGGCATTGTGGTCATCTGGCGGGTTGTCAATACGGCGAAAGCGGTCTTCAATGTAGATGACTTCAAAGAGTTCCTTTCGATCCAGAGCGATTCCGCCCTGCGCAATATTGTGCGGAACTATCCCTATGACACACCCGGTAATGACAGCGAAATGTCCCTGCGCGGCAGCAGCCAGGAAGTGGCAGATAAGATTAAGAAAGAAATCCAGGAAAAAGTGGAAATAGCCGGGTTGGAAGTCATGGAAGCTAGGATTACCAATTTATCGTATGCGCCGGAAATTGCCGCCGCTATGCTGCAAAGGCAGCAGGCTTCAGCGATCATCGATGCCCGGCAAATGATTGTGGAGGGTGCCGTCGGCATGGTCCAGATGGCTCTTGACAGGCTTAATGAAAATGATATTGTCAAGCTCGACGAAGAACGTAAAGCGGCAATGGTCAGCAACTTGCTGGTTGTGCTCTGCGGAAACCGGGATGTCCAGCCGGTTGTCAACAGCGGTTCCTTGTATTAAAAATTGTATATTACATATAGTGTAAAGGATTATCTGGTGTTGAAAAGTACAGAGGAAAACAAAAAACAGATTCTGCTGCGTTTGTCATCTTCCCTGTGGCGCGAAATAGCTGCCTGGGCGGAAGATGATTTTCGCTCGATTAACGGTCAGATCGAATATCTTTTGAGCGAATGCGTCAAGCAAAGGAAAAAGGGGAGCAAGAAGTAAGACGGACAGGGGGAGGACCAGATGGCAGGACAGAAGAAGAACCTCCCCCTGCCATTACTGCGGGAGGAATGCTGTTTGGGAGAAGTCCTTAGTCTTGAGCAGGTTACGAAGGAGTTTGCTGGTAGAAAAGTGGTCGATAATCTTAGTTGCCAGGTGCGGGAGGGGGAGGTCCTGGGCATGCTTGGCCACAACGGCGCCGGTAAGACTACGGCCATCCGCTGTATTCTTGGGATTATCCACCCGGATAGTGGTAAAATCATCTTCCACCTTGGCCGGAATGGCCAATTGCCATTGGCCCGGGTAGGCTACGTGCCGGAAGAGAGAGGTCTTTATAAAAAGCAAAAAGTGCTGGATGTTTTGCTTTTTCTGGCCCGACTGAAAGAGTATCCTGCGACAAAAGCTCGCCCCCAGGCTAAGAAATATCTGCAAAAATTTGGCTTGTCAGACTGGAAGAAACTAAAAATAGAAGAACTTTCGAAAGGAATGGCCCAGAAAGTCCAGTTTATTGCTGCAGTGTTGCATGAACCGAAACTTGTGATTTTAGACGAGCCTTTCTCAGGTCTTGATCCCGTAAGCCAGGAGGTATTCAAAGAAGAGATTCGTAGCCTGAAGGCAAGAGGGGCAGCAATAATATTGTCTTCTCACCAAATGCATTTGGTGGAAGAAGTATGTGATCGGATCTTGCTCATGGACCGGGGCCGGGTTGTTTTGTCCGGAGAGCTGCAGCAAATTAAAGAGCAATTTGCCGAATTCAAGTGTGAAATTGTTGGCGATAACAGGCAGATTGACTTTACCGCACTTAAGGCCGTCCGGAAGGTTAAACAGGAGAATGGACATACTATTGTGTATTTAAAACAAGGTTTCGAACCCGCAGAATTTTTCCAGGCCTTACCGAAAGGGATAGAAATTAAGGAGCTCAATTTAAACCGGGTTTCACTGCATGAAATTTACCTGAGTGTAGCTGAGGGAGGTGGCAAGAGTGAAACATAGTTTAGCGATAGCGGCCTGGGAAATAAAAAAAATTGTCAACAGGTCGTTTCTTCTCTCACTTTTGCTGACCCCGGTTTTAATGCTGCTGTTTTCGGTGGGTCCAAACTTGCTATTCCGGCTGGTGCCTGAGCAGATGATCAAACTTTATGTGGTTTCAACCAGGCCCGGTTTAAACTTGCAGGGTGGAGGGGGCTTTGACAACAATGGTTACAACTTATCCGCTGTCTGTGCCACAAGAAGCCAACTGGTTTAGTTTGATCACGATGCTGGTGATTCTGGCCATGGGACCGCTGGTTTGGTGGCAGAAAAGAGGGAGCAGCAGAGTTGCCGCTATTATTGGTGTGAGCGTCATTGCTTTCGTCTCTGTGCTGTTATTTTATTTATTGCTGGTTGCACCCCGCTTGACAGAGGTAACAATTGGCGACGGACAATTAATTGTTAACACACCACCGTACGCCCGTCTTGACATCGGCCGCCCGGATATTTTGGCGGCTTATGTAGTTGATTGGCGAGATGTAGAGGCATTGGCGCCGGCGCTCCGCACCGGCGGTACGGCCATTGGCGATTACCGGACCGGTAATTTTCAGCTGAGAAACGGGGCAGCGGCAGTGATAATGGCTACCGGCTCCCGGGTACTGGTGCTCCAGTTGGCTGACCGTTTTGTTTTACTGGCACCAGATAACTTCGACGCTTTTCTGCAGGAAATTGAACAGAGAGTGATAATACTTGGATCGCCTCCCCTGGCAGACCTGGTTGTAAACGATTTGGTGAAAACACCGGGCCTGCCCCCTCTTGCCCGAATCATTTTCCTGGTGGCTGGCCTGCTGATCATTTTCCTTGGCTATTTAGTCCGCTTCAAAAAAATGCTTTTTCTTCTTTCCGGCTATGATGAACGAAAAGTAAAAGATAAAGACGCTTTGGCTCACTTTGCCGGAAACTTTGTGATGCTTATCGGGGTTACCATGGTTACCGTACAGTTTTTCAATTTCCGGGGGATGATGATATATAGTGTTATCATGATGCCCGTCACTGTTTACGCCATCTATAGGATGAATAAGCTTTAACCAGCAGCGTGGGAAACATGGTCTAAAAGATAGGAGGGCAATAGTGACTCAACTACTGATCAGGTTATTCGTAAAAAATTATAAAAATGTTGACAACATAAAAGTCAGAACCTCCTATGGCATCCTGGCAAGCATCGTTGGGATTATAAGCAACATATTATTATTTGCCATAAAAATTACAATCGGATTAATTCTGAACAGCATTTCTGTTATGGCAGACGCATTTAACAATCTATCAGATGTCGGATCATTCGTTATTTGTTTCATCGGGGCAAGACTTGCCGGAAGACCAGCCGACCAGGAGCACCCCTTCGGCCATGGCCGATTGGAATATATCGCAGCACTTGTCGTATCATTCATCATTCTGCAGGTTGGTTTCTTATTACTGCATCGTTCTTTCGTCAAAGTTCTTAATCCGGAAGAGATAGAATTCAGCTGGATATTGATTGTAATTCTCAGTATGACCGTACTGCTAAAGTTATGGTTATCGCTTTTCAACAAAAATCTTGGAAAAGCGATTAACTCAAATGTATTGAAGGCAACTTCTATCGATTCGCTTAACGATGTTCTTGTTACGTCTGCTGCCATCATTGCACTCATCGTTGGCCAGTTAACCGGACTTAATATCGATGGCTGGATGGGCATGGTTGTATCGGTGTTTGTTCTGTTTGCCGGTTTTAATATTGCCAAAACTACACTGCTGCCGTTGCTTGGAGAGTCAGTGAGTCGTGATATTTATAATCGAATCACCAGCAAGGTGGAAAGCTATGCGGGCATCATCGGCAGCCACGACTTGATCGCACATAACTACGGCCCATCCCATACCATGGCAACCATTCATGCAGAGGTGTCAAACGATTTGAATATGGAAGAAATTCATGAAATTATCGACAAAATCGAAAGGGATGTTTTACGGGAAATGGGCATTTTTCTTGTTATTCATATGGATCCGGTGGAAGTCAACGATAAATCGGTATTAGAAAAGCAAAATATAGTGGTAAAAATTGTGGAGGAGCTTGATCCTGAAGCTACCATTCATGATTTTCGCGTTATGAATGGGGAGGACAGTACATACCTGGTTTTCGATTTAGTTGTTCCTCATTCTTATAACGATAACGATGAGCAAATCCTGATGATGAGGATTACAGAACGCGTTGATATTATTTACAATAAATGCCGATGTGTAATTACAATAGAAAAAGACTACATCGCCAGACAATAGAGAAACAACGGGTTCTATCCGGTTTCCATCAGATACCAGCGTCTATTAAAATTTTTTGATGATTAGAGCCAGAAAGAATATCCGACATAGATAAAGTAATTTTGATGCAAAAGATTCATTGAAGCGCTCAACCGAGTTGCAAAAAAAAAGAAACCAAAGCCTAAAAAATCAATAATGCCTCATTGCCGTAACCGGATCCAGGTTCATTGCCCTGGTAGCAGGATATAGTCCGGCGATAAGCCCTAAAGTGGTACCGAACACTATTGAAAAAGCCCCCAGCCACAAAGGTATGAGGGAAATCTGTACCATCTGAGCTTCAGGGCTCATTGCGTCCATGCCGATGAAGGCCCCGGCATACATATTGATCACGAATGATAATAGGTAGCTGAGTGCAAGTCCTGAAGCCCCTCCCAAAAACCCGATCAATGATGATTCGGTCAAAAAGAGCCATCTTATGCTTGAGAAAGAGGCGCCCAAAACCTTGATGACTGCTATCTCCCTGGTGCGTTCGTAGATTGACATTACCATGGTATTGATGATGCCTATGGCCGCCACCAGCAGGCTTATTGCGCCGATTCCTCCCA